>NZ_JAYMZS010000056.1:0-57223 GCF_035828755.1 Amycolatopsis sp. H20-H5
CTCCATCTCCTCGGCGCGCTGCCAGCCGGTGAGCGCCATCTGCTCGCGCGTCCGGACGTAGCGGCCGAGCTGCCAGGGGAAGATCCCGGCGAAGACCAGCAAGCCCATCGCCGCGCCCCAGCCGCCGAACCCGGTGGTCCCCGGCACGAACAGGGCGAACGGGATTCCCGCCAGTGAAACCGCGGCGAACACCCCCAGCGTGGGCTGCCAGCGCGCCCTGCGGCGACCGGCGAAATACGACGCCGAGACCATCAGGAAGATCTGCCACACCGGGTAATGGCCGCCGAAGTCGAACACGACCACGAACCCGCTGGCCAGCCCCACGGCCAGCGAGAGGGCGGGAACCCGCCGGGCGGCCACCACAGCCACCGTGACGAGCAGCAGCCCGACGGCGAGCTGCGCCCAGTCCGCGCCGCTGCCCGCGTCGATGGCGGTCAGCCCGCACAGCCCGCCCCACCAGCAGACCGCGAGAATCCCCCGCCACCGGCGGCGCAGCACCCCGTTGCCCCTCACCGGCCGAACGCTACAAGTCCCTCCGCGGGCACGCCATGAACGAAAGTCATGCGGTCGTGGTCTTGACGAAGGCCAGCGCCTGCGGCCAGGAAAGCTCGTACGCAGCCTTGTTGACCGGGTTGCCGTGCTGGATCGAATCGCTGAAACCGTGCTGGGCGGCGGGGTAGATGTGCAGCAGGCTCGCGCCGGCCGCCCTCGACTGCAGCGACGCCTGGAGCCGGTCGAACACCGGGCGCGTCACCAGCGTGTCCGCCTCCGGGTACAGGACCAGCACCGGCGCGGTGATCGACGCGGCCGACTCGACGGCGTCGAGCCGGTGGTGCGGCGGCGGGGTCTCGAGGATGGTCGGGTGGTAGGCGACGACCCCGGCCAGCCGCGGGTCGCGCGCCGCGAGCAGCAGCGCGAACCGGCCGCCGAGACACCAGCCGATCACCCCGGCCTTCGTGCAGCCCAGCTCGCCGAACAGGTGATCCGCGAGCGCGTGCTGTTCGGCGAGGCAGACGTCGTCGTCGAGCGTGCCGAGCCGGGTGGCGAGCTCGTCGCGCGAGGTGTCGTCGGTGCTGTCGCCGTGCCAGGTGTCCCAGGCCAGCGCGGTGACGCCGGTGCGGGCGATCTCGTCGGCGAAGTGGCGGACCCGCTCGCCGATGCCGGTGATCATCGGCAGCAGCAGCATCCCGGCTTCGGACCCGCCTTCGGGCCGGGCCAGGTACGCGCCGAGTTCGCCGATGCGGATCGTGGAGGTTTCGATGTTCATGCGGCCACGCTATCGTCCGCGCGGGTACGGTTCGACCATGGCTGAGCGCACCCTTGCCGAGCAGCTCGGTGGTCCCGTCCCGGACGGCATCGAGGCACTGGAAGAGCACGAGAAACAAGACCTCGCGGACGCCCTGCGCGACGCCCGGCGGCGGCAGGCCGAGGCACTCGGGAAAGCGGGCGAAGAGGGCCTCAAGTACGTCCCGGCGCTGCTGCGGGGCGCGGTCCGCAAGGCGGTGGGCCTGTGACCGGCCCGAACCTGGCCGCGCAGGGCGAGATCCTCAAGCTGGCCAGGGTGCTGGGCACCGAACCCGAGCGGCTCGCCTACCTCGCCCGCGTCGACCCGGCGGAGCTGCGGGCCCTGCGCGAGTCGATCACCGACACGCTGTTCGACGCGAACCTCTACGTGCTGCAGCGGATGGCGCTGGCCAGCAGGCTGGTCCCCGCCCCGGTGCTGGCGAAGATCGCCGAGAAGGTCTTCGGGCCGTTGCTGTGCGCGCGGATCGCCGGGCTGGTGGACGCCTCGCGCGGGGTCGACGTCGCGAAACGCCTTTCGCCGCGGTTCCTGGCCGAGGTCGCAGCCGAGCTGGACCCGCGCCGCGCGAGCGCGATCATCAGCGGGATCCCGCTGGGGACAGTCGTCGAGGTCGCCGCCGAACTGGTCCGCCGCGAGGACTGGATCACCCTCGGCCGGTTCGTCGGGCACCTGCCGGACCCGACGGTCCGGGAGGCCCTGCGGGTCATCGACGACGCCGCGTTGCTGCGTGTGGCGTTCGTGCTGGACGACAAGAGCCGGATCGATCACGTCGTCGGGCTGCTGCCCGAGAAGCGGTTCATCGGGCTGCTGCGGGTGACGGTCACCGACCCCGAGCTCGCCCCGCCGGCGCTGGACATGCTGACCCACCTGAGCCCGGCGCGGCGGCAGGTGCTGCTGCCGTTCCTGGACACGCTGCCCGAAAGCCTGCGCGCGCAGGCTCAGGCGATGATCAAGTAGATCCCGTACGCCACGATCACCGCGCAGATCGCGAAACAGATGATCGCGCCGGTGAACGCGGCCGTGCCCGCACCGCCCGACTCGCGGGCCACCTCGCGCTCGGACAGCCCGCGCACGCCGAACGCGAAGAGGCTCGTGAGCACCACCACGGAACCCAGCGCGATGGCGAAAACGGTGCCCAGTGCCGCCCAGTCGATGGTCATCGCGAACCTCCTAGACCGTCACCGGCGTGGCCGGTTCCGGTTCCTGCTCGGTGACGGACTTCGCGTTGACCGGATTGCGCTTGGACACCAGGTAGATGCCCAGCGCCACGGCCACGCCCACGGCGCCGACCAGCGCGGTGCCCCAGCTGCCGCGGGTGGAGATCGCCGCCGCGAGCGCGCCGACCACCGCCGCCGCGGGCAGCGTCAGCGCCCAGGCCACGACCATCTTCCCGGCGACGCCCCAGCGGACCTCGGCGAGCTTGCGGCCGATGCCGGAACCGATGATCCCGCCCGAGCACACGTGCGTGGTCGACAGCGCGAACCCGAGGTGGGAGGAGGCGAGGATGACCGCCGCGGCGCTGGTCTCGGCCGCGAAGCCTTGCGGCGTCTGGATTTCGGTGAGCTTCTTGCCCATCGTCTGGATGATCCGCCAGCCACCGAGGTAGGTGCCGAGCGCGATCGCGGTGCCCGCGCTGAGGATCACCCAGATCGGCGGGCTCGATCCGGGGGCGAGCGAGCCGGAGGCGATCAGCGTCAGCGTGATGACGCCCATGGTCTTCTGCGCGTCGTTCGTGCCGTGTGCCAGCGAAACCAGCGACGCGGTGAGCACCTGGCCGGTCTTGAACGACTTGCCGACGACGTCCGCCCTCGACTTCTCGGTGATCCGGTAGACCAGGAACGTGCCGGCGATGGCGACGACCCCGGCGACCAGCGGGGACGCCAGCGCCGGGATCAGCACCTTCTCGACGACCTTCGCGAAATGCACCGCGTCGGCGCCGGAGCCGATCCAGGTGGCGCCGATCAGGCCGCCGAACAGCGCGTGCGAGGAGCTCGACGGCAGGCCGACGAGCCAGGTCACCAGGTTCCACATGATCGCACCGACCAACCCGGCGAAGATGATCACCGGGGTGACCTTCGTGTCGTCCACGATGCCGCCGGAGATGGTCTTCGCGACCTCGATCGAGAGGAAGGCGCCGACCAGGTTGAGCACGGCGGAGATGGAGACCGCCACCTTCGGTTTCAGCGCGCCGGTGGCGATCGAGGTCGCCATCGCGTTCGCGGTGTCGTGGAACCCGTTGGTGAAGTCAAAGGCCAGCGCCGCGACGATCACCACCAGGACGATCAGCGAAAAGTCCATCGGCGCGTCTCCCGTCACGGGCGGCTCGGGTCTCCTTGGACGCTACCCACCGATCGGGCGACACCCGATCCCACACGAGTGTCAGCTTGTTGAACTCTGTATGAACCGGCCCGACGCGGCTCGCCCTGCTCCCCCGATCCCCCGGCTCCCCCGGCTCCCCGCAAAAACGGCAGCAAAGGTCCCTTGCTCCCGCGCTCCCGTTTCGAAGGTCCCTGAAGGCCACCATGACGGCGTCTAACGCCGTGAAGGTGGCCTTCAGGGCACTGGCTCACGCCCCCAGCGGGCACGGCTCCCGAAAACGGCAGCAAAGGTCCCTTGCTCCCGCTTCCGCGTTCGCGGGTCCCTGAAGGCCACCTTGAGGGCGTTAGAGTCCCTCATGGTGGCCTTCAGAGCACGTCAGGTCCGGCTAGAGCGGCAGTGGGTCTTGGCCGACGAAGCGCAGCCCGTTCGCCGCGGATTGCCGTACCGCCGCGAAACCGTAGTCCGTCATGTCCTTTTCGTACCGTTCGATGGCGTCGAGGGGTGAGTGGGTCGTCAGCGCCTCGGCGAGGACACCGGCGTCCCGCAACGCGGTGTTGGCGCCCATCCCGGCGGCCGGGCTCATCGCGTGGGCGGCGTCGCCGAGCAGGGTGACTTCGGTGCTCCGCCAAGGTTCGATCGGCACGCTGGTGCGCAGGAGCAGCGTGAACAGGGAGTCGAGGTCGCAGCTCTCGACCATCGCGCGGACGCGCGGGTGCCAGCCCCTGAGCCGGTCGAGCATGATCTCGCCGAGTTCCCGCCCGGAGAGTTCGCGCAGTTCGTCGTCGGACTGCGTGAGGGTTTCCTTCCTGACACTGAAGGAACAGGTCATGTAGTGGTCGTGGTCCCGGATCCGCAGCCCGGGGGCCCACTGCGCCACGGCTTCCGCGACCGGGCGCGGGTACTCCACCGGCGCGACGCCGAGCATGGTGCCGTTCAGGTCGGTGATGATGCTGAACACCGCGAACATCTCGTCGTCGAACAGTTCCCGGCTGGCCGGGGTGAGCGGGATCTTGCCGTAGAACGTCCGGAGGCCGGTGTCGACGACGCGCATCCGCGGAAGGTACTGCGCCCGGATCGGGGAGCCCACCCCGTCCGCGCCGACCAGGATCGTACCGGTCGCGGTGGTCCCATCGGCGAAATACGCGGTCACCCCGTCCCGCCCGGTTTCGTACCGGACGAACTGCTTGCCGAAATGGACGTCGTCTTCGATGCCGTGCAACAGGATCTGGCGCAGCGTGTAGCGATTGATGTTCAGGTGCACCGGGCCTGGCATCGCGAACGACGTGACCTGGGTGAGCTGCGTGTCGTAGACCGGCGATTCCGGCCGGGCGACGAACGAGGTGTCGCGGAACAGCGCGTGCAACTCCGGCGGTAGCGCGGCCCGCAACGCGTTATCGCCATGGACGTCGATGTGAAGCCGATAGCCCTGCAGGCGTGAGGCCGGTGACGCGTCGCGTTCGTAGACCGCACAAGGGATTCCGGCGCGGCGGAGCCCCTGGGCCAAGCAGAGGCCGCCCAGTCCGGCGCCCACGACAAGTACTGATAAATCAGACATAACCCCATGTCCCCTCTTACCGATCACGGCGGAGAAGGGACGCACAGGTAAGCCCGATCGCCCGGACTAACCCATACCGGACTCCGTGCATTCACAGAGTGTCTTCGCGCGTCCTTGTCTCTCCAAGTTAGCGCACCCTTATCCCTTTGCGCCACACCATTCGGGTGAGAGGAACCCCTGGCCGATAAGCCAAATGCGTGACGGACGGCGCTTCGAGCACCTGCAGATCCGCCCGAGCGCCGACCCGCAGAACGCCGACGTCGTCGCGCCGCAGCGCCCGCGCGCCACCCACCGTCGCGGCCAGGACAGCTTCGTCGATCGTCATCCGCATCTGCAGCACCGCCGTCGCGACGCAGAACGCCATCGACGTCGTGTACGAGCTGCCGGGGTTGGCATTGCTGGCCAGCGCGACGGCCGCGCCCGCGTCGAGCAGGCGCCTCGCGGGGGCCAGCGGCTGGCGCGTCGAAAGGTCGCACGCGGGCAGCAAGGTCGCGACGGTGTCCGAGCCCGCCAGTGCCTCGACATCGGCATCGGACAGGTAGGTGCAGTGGTCGACGCTGGCGGCGCCGAGCTCGACCGCGAGCCGGACCCCAGGCCCCTCGCCGAGCTGGTTTCCGTGCACCCGCAGGCCGAGCCCGCGTTCCCGCGCGGCCTTGAGCACGCGTGAGGACTGCGCTTCGTCGAACGCGCCGGTCTCACAGAAGACGTCGGCCCAGCGGACGCGATCCACCACGGCGTCGAGCATCTCGCCGCACACGAGGTCCACATAGGACTCCGCGTCGGCACCGGACGGCACCAGGTGCGCGCCGAGGAAGGTCACCTCGTCGGCGACTTCGGCGGCGATCCGCGCCGAGCGCGCCTCGTCGGCGACATTGAGCCCGTAGCCGGTCTTGGTCTCCAGGCAGGTCGTGCCCTGGGCGGCCGCCTCGTCGACGTGGCGGCGCAGGTTCGCGGCGAGCTCGGCGTCGGTCGCGGCCCTGGTGGCATTCACCGTGACCGCGATTCCGCCCGCAGTGTAAGGCTTTCCGGCCATCCGCGCCTCGAACTCGGCGGTCCTGTCCCCGGCGAAGACGAGGTGCGTGTGACTGTCCACCCAGCCGGGCAGCACGGCCCGGCCCTCGACGTCGACGCGCTCGTCGGCGTCCGGCGCGTCGGCCATGGCCCCGACCCACGCGATGCGGTCACCGTCGATGACCAACGCCGCGTCGTGCCGTTTGCCGAGCTCGGCGTCGTTCGTGGTGAGCTCGCCGATTCCGGTGACTAGAGTTGCCACAACGCCTCGATCTCCTTACCCAGCAACGTTTCGGGATTCTCAATACCCAGGTGTACCCGATCCCGGACGATCTCGCGACCCGCGATCACCACGTCACGGACGTCCGCGCCCGAAGCGGCGTAGGCGATCCCGGACGGCTCGATCCCCGCTGTCCGCGGCGAACCGAGGTCCACCGTCACGAGATCCGCCCCGGCACCGGGCGCCAGCTCGCCGACCTCGTCCCAGCCGATCGCGGCGTGTTCGGTCGCGGCCCCCAGGAGCTCGTCCACCGAGAACCGGCCGCGCTGCTCGCTGGCGAGCCGCTCATTGAGTTCCAGTGCGCGCGTCTCTTCGAAGGCGTCGATGACGGCGTTGCTGTCGCTGCCCAGGCACAGCCGGACGCCCGCGTCGAGCAGGGTCCGCGCGGGCCCGATGCCGTCGCCGAGGTCACGTTCGGTGGTCGGGCAGAAGCACGCCCGGCTGCGGGCGTCACCCAGCCGCTTGACGTCGTCGTCGGTCAGATGCGTGGCGTGCACGGCCGTCAGCCGGTCGTCGAGCACCCCGTGCTCGTCCAGCAGTCCGGCGGGCGTACGGCCGTACGCGGCCAGGCACTGCTCGTTTTCCGCCCGCTGCTCGGAAAGGTGGACGTGCAGCGGGCGAGGCGCCGGAACCCCCGTGCCGACGGCGGCGAGCTGATCGGCGGGCACGGCGCGGACGGAGTGGATCGCACCGCCGACCCGGAAGGTGTCACCCTCACGCAGGTCCGCGACGCGCTGCGCCCAGCGCTCGGCCGTGCCGTCCGAGAACCGTCGCTGCACCTCGTCCGGCGGCACGCCGACGCCGCCCGCGAGGTAGCAGGTGTCGAGCAGGGTCAGCCGGATGCCCGCGTCCGCGGCGGCCCGGCGGAGTGCGTCACCCATGGAATTCGGCTCCGCATAAGGCTTTCCGCCGGGCGCGTGGTGCAGGTAGTGGAACTCGCCGACGCTGGTGTACCCGGCCAGCACCATCTCGGCGTAGACCCCGCGCGCGAGCCGGTAGTACGAATCCGGATCGAGCCGCGACGCGAGCGAGTACATCCGCTCGCGCCAGGTCCAGAAGGTGCCGCGCCCATGGTGCGTCCGGCCGCGCAGCGCGCGATGGAAGGCGTGCGAGTGACCGTTGGCGAACCCGGGCAGCGCCAGTCCCTTGAGGACAGTCCCGGCCCTGGACGCCCCCGCGGTCACCGACGTGAACCGGCCGTCGGCGACCTCGATCCGGACGGCGTCCGCGACACCGTCCGGCAGCCAGGCGTGTTCACACCAGTATGTCGTCATGTCGACAGGTGCTCCAGCACCTTCGCGAGCCCCTTCGCGCCGAGGTCGACGTCCTCGTCCTCGGCGAACTCCTCGGGCGCGTGACTGATGCCGGTGGGGTTACGCACGTAGAGCATGCCGGTCGGGACGTGCGCGGCGAGGATCCCCGCGTCGTGCCCGGCACCAGTTGGCAGCTCGGGGACACCGCCGAGCCAGCCGCTGAGCCGGTCCCGCAGCGCGGGATCGAAGGTGACAGTGTCCGAATAGGACTCTTCGGCGATCTCGACAAGGCACCCTTCGGCGTCCGCCGCCTCCTTGGCGAGCCCGCTCAGCTCAGCGACCAGGGTCCGGGTCCGGTCGTCGCCGGGGATCCGCGCGTCCAGCCAGAGTTCCACAGTGGACGCGATGGCGTTCGTGCCACCGGGGTTGGGGACGAGCCGACCGATCGTGGCGCGGCCGTCACCGGTCGCACGCGCGAGCCGCCGGGCCGCCGCGACGACCTCGGCGGCCGGGAGCATCGGGTCGTGGCGGTCGCCGATGAGCGTCGCCCCGGCGTGATTTCCCTGACCGGAGAACGCGAACCGCCAGCGCCCGTGCGCGATGATGGTGCTGCCGACGGCGACCGGCGAACCGAGGTCGATGAGCCCACGCCCCTGCTCGACGTGCAGCTCGATGAACTGCCCGATCCGCGCGAGGGACTCAGGATCAGCACCGAACCGCTCCGGGTCGTGCCCGGCCTTAGCAGCCGCTTCCGCCAGCGTGACACCGTCGGGGTCCTTGAGCGAGCGCGCGCGGTCGGCGTCGATCGCGCCGGTGAGCAGCCGGGAACCGAGGCACGGGACGCCGAAACGGCCGCCCTCCTCCTCGGCGAACACGACCACCGCGAACGGCTTGACCGGACGGAAACCCTTGCACTGCATGATTTCCACGGCGTCGAGCGCGCTGACCACACCCAGCGGGCCGTCGAACGCGCCGCCGCCGGGCACGGAGTCGAGATGACTGCCGGTGACGACCGCGTCCGGGCCGGGGGTGCCCCACCAGGCCCAGATGTTGGCGTTCCGGTCGGTCTCGACGGCCAGCCCGAGCCGCTGCGCGCGCTCGGCGAACCACGTCCGCAGCTCGCCCTCGGCGGCGTCGAACGCGTGCCGCGAGTACCCGCCGCGGCCCCGATCCCGCCCGACGCCGTCGATCTCGTCCAGCAGTCCCGTTGCGGTCACGCCTGGTCCCGCATGGGGATGCGCACACCGCGCTCATCGGCGACAGCGGCGGCGCTGTCGTACCCGGCGTCGACGTGGCGGATAACGCCCATGCCCGGGTCGTTCGTGAGGACGCGCTCGAGCTTCTGCGCGGCCAGCAGCGTCCCGTCGGCGACCGACACCTGCCCGGCGTGGATGGACCGGCCCATGCCGACCCCGCCGCCGTGGTGGATCGACACCCAGCTCGCCCCGGACGAGGTGTTGACCAGCGCGTTCAGCAGCGGCCAGTCGGCGATCGCGTCGGAACCGTCGGCCATGCCCTCGGTCTCGCGATACGGCGACGCGACGCTGCCGGAGTCGAGGTGGTCGCGGCCGATGACGACCGGCGCCTTGAGCTCGCCGCTGGCGACCATCTCGTTGAACCGCAGCCCCGCGACGTGCCGCTCGCCGTAGCCGAGCCAGCAGATCCGCGACGGAAGCCCTTGGAAGGCAACACGTTCCCCGGCGAGCTTGATCCAGCGGGCGAGAGATTCGTTCTCCGGGAACAGTTCCAGCATCGCGCGGTCGGTGGCCGCGATGTCCTCGGGGTCACCGGACAGCGCCGCCCAGCGGAACGGGCCGTTGCCCTCGCAGAACAGCGGGCGGATGTACGCGGGCACGAAGCCGGGGAAGTCGAACGCGCGCTCGCAACCGCCGGTCTTCGCCTCGCCGCGCAAGGAATTGCCGTAGTCGAAGACCTCGGCGCCCTTGTCCATGAAGCCGAGCATCGCCTCGACATGGTCGGCCATCGACTCGCGGGCCCGGTCGGTGAACTCGTCGGGCTTCTTGGCGGCATAGTCCTGCCAGTCCTCGATACTGACACCCTTGGGCAGGTAGGAAAGCGGGTCGTGCGCGGACGTCTGGTCGGTGACGATGTCGACCTCGACGTCGCGGCGCAGCAGTTCCGGCAGCACCTCGGCGGCGTTGCCGACAACGCCGACGGACAGCGCGCGCTTCTCGCGCTTCGCGGCGGTGACGCGGCGGATGGCGTCGTCCAAGTCGTCGGCGACCTCGTCCAGGTACCGGCCCTCGACGCGGCGGTGCGCGCGTGCCGGGTCGCACTCGATGACCAGCGCGACGCCGTCGTTCATGGTGACCGCGAGGGGCTGCGCGCCACCCATGCCGCCGAGCCCGGCGGTCACGGTCAGGGTGCCCTTGAGCGTGCCACCGAAACGCTTCTTCGCCACAGCCGCGAAGGTTTCGTACGTCCCCTGCAGAATGCCCTGGGTGCCGATGTAGATCCACGAACCGGCGGTCATCTGGCCGTACATGGTCAGGCCGAGCTGCTCCAGGCGCCGGAATTCGGGCCAGTTCGCCCAGTCGCCGACGAGGTTGGAGTTCGCGAGCAGCACGCGAGGCGCCCACTCGTGCGTGCGGAACACACCGACCGGCTTGCCGGACTGGACGAGCAGCGTCTCGTCGGCCTCGAGCGCGGTCAACTCCCGGGTGATCGCGTCGAAGCTGGCCCAGTTGCGCGCGGCCTTGCCGGTGCCGCCGTAGACGACCAGGTCCTCGGGCCGTTCGGCGACCTCGGGGTCGAGGTTGTTGTGGAACATCCGCAGCGCGGCTTCGGTCTGCCAGTTCTTGGCGGTGAGTGTGGTGCCGCGGGCGGCACGGATCGTGCGGGACATCAGACCTCCAACTTGGCGGCGGCCAGTACGGCGCCGGACGCGACGAGTGCTTCGGCGGCGGCGATCTCCGGCGCAAGGTGACGGTCGGGGCCGGGGCCCTCGACCTTGGTGCGCAACAGATCCCGCACGCGCGCGGTGACCGGGGACGGCTCCAGCGGCGCGCGGAAGTCGAGCGCGCGAGCGGCGGTCAGCAGCTCGATGGCGAGCACGGTGGTGAGCCCGTCGACGGCCTTGCGCAGCTTGCGAGCGGCCGACCAGCCCATCGAGACGTGGTCCTCCTGCATGGCACTGCTCGGGATCGAGTCGACGGACGCGGGCACCGCGAGCCGCTTGAGCTCGCTGACCACGGCGGCCTGCGTGTACTGCGCGATCATGTGCCCGGAGTCGACACCGGGGTCGTAGGCGAGGAACGGCGGCAGGCCGTGCGAACGTGTCTTGTCGAGCATCCGGTCGGTGCGGCGCTCGGCGATGCTGGCGACGTCCGCGAGCGGGATGGCCAGGAAGTCGAGCACGTACGCGACGGGCGCGCCGTGGAAGTTGCCGTTCGACTCGACCCGGCCGTCGGCGAGCACGACGGGATTGTCCACAGCGGACGCCAGCTCACGACCGCCGACGAGCTCGGCGTGCGTCAGCGAGTCCCGCGCGCCGCCGTGCACCTGCGGCGAGCAGCGCAGCGAGTAGGCGTCCTGGACACGGTTGCAGTCCGGACCGCGGTGGCTCTCGACGATCTTGGACCCGGCGAGCGCCGCGAACATCCGCGCCGCGCTCCTGGCCTGGCCGGGATGCGGGCGCAGCGTCTGCAGATCGGCGGCGAACGCGCGGTCGGTGCCAAGCAGCGCCTCAACACTCATGGCCGCGGTGATGTCGGCGACGTCGAGCAGCCTCGCGAAGTCGGCAGCGGCCAGCAGAAGCATGCCGAGCATGCCGTCGGTACCGTTCGTAAGCGCGAGGCCCTCCTTCTCGGCCAGCACGACAGGTTCGAGGCCAGACTGCTTCAGCGCTTCGGCGGCAGGGACGCGCTGGCCGTTGAAGTCGACTTCGCCCTCTCCCATGAGCGCGAGCGCGACAGCGGCTAGAGGCGCGAGGTCGCCGGAGCAGCCAAGCGAGCCGTACTCATGCACGACCGGCGTGATGCCCGCGTTGAGCATCGCGGCGAGCGCGTTCGCGGTCCCCGGCCGGACCCCGGTGTACCCGCTGGCCAGCGTGCGCAGGCGCAGCAGCATGAGCGCGCGAACAACCTCGGGCTCGACGGCGGGCCCGGCACCGGCGGCGTGCGAGCGGATCAGCGACCGCTGCAGCTCAGTGCGCTTCTCCGGCGGGATGTGCCGCGTGGCGAGCGCCCCGAACCCGGTCGAGACGCCGTAGGTGGGCGTAGCGGCATGGGCGAGGTCCTCGATGTGCTGACGCGTAGCGGCGAGGTTCTTCTCGGCCGCTTCGGTGAGCGCCACGGGCGCGTGGCCACGGGCGACGGCGACGACCTGCTCGGCGCGCAACGGCTCCGAGCCCAGCAACACAGTTTCCGGCATGCCCCCATTGGACAGCGCGGCGCCGCGGTGCAAAATCACCCGAAGGCGGGTTCTGTCTGGTATCCAAGACAAGCCACCCCGACTCCGCCACGCGGGAGCAAAGGTCCTTTGCTCCCGTTTCGGGAAGTGGGAGCAAAGGACCTTTGCTCCCGCAGCGGGTAAAAGCGCAGGTCAAGGGGGGTGCCGGGATGGGTGGGAGCAGCGACGTGCCGGCGTTGCGCAACGGTCTCGCCGTGCTGCGCGTGCTCGGCGGGCGGGCCGGGCCGGTGTCCGCGGCGGCCATCGCGCGGGAGCTGGCGCTGCCGCGCTCGACGACGTATCACCTGCTCACGGAGCTGGAAGCCGCCGGTTTCGTCGCACACCTGGCCGCCGAGCGCCGGTACGGCCTCGGCATCGCCGCGTTCGAGCTCGGTTCGGCCTACCTGCGGCACGATCCGCTGGAACGCCTGGCCGGGCCGCTGCTGCGCAAGCTCGTCGACCTCGTCGGGCACACCGCCCACCTGGGTGTGCTGCACGGCAACGAGTCGCTCTACCTGGTGAAGGAACGTCCGGCTCGGCCGGAAACGCTGGTCACCGAGGTGGGCGTGCGCCTGCCGGGGCAGCTCACCGCGTCTGGGCGGGCCATCCTGCGGCACCTGCCCGCGGCACACGTGCGAGCCCTGTTCCCCGCCGCGTCGGCGTTCGTCCTGCGGACGGAACGTGGTCCACGCGGCCTGGCTGAGCTACGACGGACGTTGAGCGCGGAGGGACGGCTCGGCTGGGCTGTCGAGGACGGCCATGTCACGACCGGCTTCGCTTCCGTCGCGTGCCCGGTGTTCGACCATGGCGGCCGTCCACTGGCCGCGATCAGCGTTACTCTGCGTCACCACTGCCCGGAACCGGGCGGCTGCGCAGAGACCTGGCCTGAACTGGCTGAACAGGTCCGGCTGACCGCGACCGAACTGACCACCAGGATCGGTGGTCAGGCGAGCTGAGCGCGCCTGCCTTCTTCAGCTTCAAGACCCAGCATCGCGAGCAGCTCCGCGCAGTCGAGCGCGTCGGAGGAGTGACCTGCGACGATGCGTGCCGCCCGGCCGTTCTGCGCGGTGAGCCGTACCTCTTCTTCTGCCCGAACTCCAGCCAACCAGCTCTGGTCTTCAGCGGGATTAGGTCGGCTCGAATGCCTTGCCCAGGTCATCTGGCACCTTCTTCCGGCCCTCGGACGACACGTGATCGGTCCGGTCGAGGGCCATGGTTGGACACTTAGCATGACATCTCCTCCTCCGACTGTCCCCGGCGCGGGCGAAAAGAGACTAAAACGGTGGACAATCGACTACAGTCGGTAAGACGTCGACCACGATCAGACCACCGCCAGGAGCTACGTTCACGCGGTGCGGAGTGATCCATCCCAACATCAACTCCGTCCCACTGCGAAGGACGTCGAAACTCGCTGCTGCGGCGCGCACTCGCGGCCGCAAGCCTCTGCTGTGGCCGCGTGAGTTGCCGGGCACCTACTGTTCGGATCTCGACGCGCGCGTCACGCGGGCTTGACGCCGAACAGCTCAGCCTCCAGCCGTCGCGTGACCGGCCAAGTACCGTCGGTGGTGTTGGAGACGACGGTGCAGGTCAGCCCGCTGTCCGTGTCGTGGGTACTCCGAAACGAGACGCCGGGGTCGTAACCCTCCAGCTGCACGACCCGCCCGTCGCGGTGCAGCCAAAACCCGAGCCCGTAGCCGCGGCCCGAATCCGGGTCGTCGCTCCGCGCACGGACCAGCTCCGCCACCGAGTCCGGCGAGAGGATCTTGCCGCCGAACAGCGCGGCCCAGAACGCGCCGAAGTCCGCGACGGTCGAGTAGATCCCGCCGTCACCGGTCCCTCGGACGGGCAGGTGGAACACGTTGCTCCGCGCGCCGCCGTCGAGCGGGAGGTATCCGAGCGCGGCCCGCCCCGGGAGCTCGTCCGACCGCAGGAATTCGGTGTCGGCCATCCCCGCGGGCTCGCACACCCGCGTCCGGACGAGGTCGTGGAAGTCCACCCCACCGGCCCGCTCGGCGATCAGCGCTAGCACGACGTAGCCACCGTTGTTGTAGACGAACCGTTCACCGGGAGCGGATTCCTGGGGAAGCCCGCCGAGCACGGCCAGGAACTGCTCGGTTTCGGCCAGTTCGTGCACCGGCACGGGCAGCACGTAGTCGGTGATGACGTGATTGTCGTCCTCGCCGTAGTAGTCCCCGATGCCGGACCGGTGCCCCAGCAGCTGCTCGACGGTCACCGCGTCGTCGATCAGCGGCAGATCCCCGCCCAGCACCGACCGCGCGGTCGTCCCGAGCTCGAGCACCCCGTCCTGCACCAGCGCCAGCACGGCGACCGCGGTCAACCCCTTGGTCCCGCTGGCCACCGCGAACCGCGTGCCGACGGTGTTGGGAACCCCGTACCCCCGGTGTGCGAGCCCGAACGCGCCCTCGAACTCGACCACGCCGCCCCGCTCGACCCGCACCGCCCCGGAGAACCCGGTCTCCCCGGCGATCCGCTCGAGCTCTTCAGCCGTTGACGCCATCCGGTCACCCTAGGAGATGTGGCCGACACCTCGCGCTCCCTTTTGGGCGGCCGGGCGGGCTGATCGACTACCGTGACCAGTGCGAACGACCGGCCGGACAGACGACGGGCAGAAATGGAAACCTCACGATGGCAGCCACGACGGCACGGCGCCGAGGACCATTCTTTCCGGCAATTATATGCTATAATAATCGCCACAAATTACAAATTACAAATTACAAATTACAAATTACAAATTACAAATTACGTGACCGGGCCCGCCGATGAGCGGCCCACGGGACACGATCGTGGTGCGACGCAAGGTATTGGCGGTCGTGCGTACCCTGACCTCGCTGAACAGGTTGCTCGACGTATTGCCGGTGTTTTCCGACGACCTCCGGATCGAAATCTTCTTCACCGTTGACGAGGGTTCGGAATTCAGCGACGGGGTCGGGCTCCAGCTTCGGAGCCTCGGTGCACGGCCGATTTCCTGGGCGGAGGCGGTCGAGCGCGAGTTCGACCTGGTGCTCTCCGCGAGCGACCACGGGGACCTGCACGAACTGAACGGCCCGCTGGTCCTGCTGCCCCACGGAGCCGGGTACCAGAAGTACGCCCAGCCCGCCGGAAAGCCCGGCGAGTTGTCCGGACTGGCGAGAGACGCTCTGCGGCCGGACGGGGCGACCAAGCTGGCCGGGATCATTCTGTCGCACGAGAACCAGCGAGCCCAGCTCCACGAAGTCGCGCCTCACCTGGATGAACGCGCGATCGTGGCCGGAGACCCGTGCCTGGACAGGCTGAAGGCCGCCCGCCGCAGTCGAGCCGCACACCGGCGAACGCTGGGCGTCTCAGCCCACCAGAAGCTCGTCACCGTGACGTCGACCTGGGGTGCGAGGTCGACCTTGGGCAGCTGGCCGGACCTGCCCGCACGACTCGCGGCCGAACTCCCAGCCGACGAGTTCCGCTTGGCCGCGGTGCTGCATCCCAATGTGTGGACCCGGCACAGCCGCTGGGAGCTCCACCGCTGGCTGAGGCGGGCCGAGGAAGCCGGGCTGATCGTGCTCCCACCGGCAGGCGCCTGGCAGCTGGGCCTGCTCGCTGCCGACTGCCTCGTCGGTGACCACGGCTCGCTCTCGGCCTACGCGACAGGCCTGCGGATTCCGCTCCTGCTAGCCGCGTTCGGTGCCGAGGAGGTCCCGCCCGGCACCCCGATGGCGGACCTCGGCCGGGTGACGCCGTGGCTGGTTCCGGAGCCTTCGCTGGCGGACCAGGTCGACGACGCGATCGCCACCTACGACAAGGCCTCGCACCAGGCGCTGGCGGACCGGGTCTTCGCCTTGCCCGGCCAGTCGCTCGACGTGCTGCAGAAGCTGTTCTACGAACTCCTCGGCCTCTCACCCGTCCTGCCGCCGCGTCACCACCCGTTCCCTCGCGAGATCCCGCCTGTTCGCCGCCCACGGTCCTTCACCGTCGAGGTGCGACACGACCGGGCCGGAGTCACCCTGCGCCGGTTCCCCGCCGTGCTCGCGGAGTTGGGGCGCCCGAACAAAAACCGTCACCTGATCGTGGCGGACGACGAAGACGACGAGAGGCTGCGACAAAGCGCGGCGATCATCTTCAGGGACACCGGCGACGAGCCGCACCACGCCTGGGCCAAGAACACCCTGGCCGCCTACTCAGAATGCCAGCTGCTCGCCACCATCACCGGGGACAGGCTCGTGACGACCTGGCCGCGTCACGACCGGGTCGTCACCTGGGAACTGTCTGACAAGGCCAACGATTTCGCCGCCGAGCTCGCCGTGTCGGCGTTGTACACCTGCCTGGTCACCTGCCGCGAGCTCAGCCGTTCAGCCACGTTGAGGATCAGCGCGGGAGCGGCCACGGCAACAGCGCACCTCGTCGCCGACGGCTAGGACGGGGTTACTCGGGCAGCGCCGCCAGCCGTGACCGGAGCTCGTCCGCCTCCGGCGATCCGGTGGCGGTGTGCAGCTGGTGCCTGCGCTGCAGATACGTCCGTTCGGCACCGGCGTCGCCCTGGCGACGGGCGATCTCGATCAGGAGCTTGAGCGGCTCGTCGACCAGGGCCGTCAACCCCGTCGTGCCGTGCTGGCTCATCCTGTCGGCGAAGTCGATGGCGTCGTGCAGGGCGGCAACGGCTTCGGCGTCGCGGCCGCCGACGATGTAGAGCACCTTCCCCCGGCTGAGCGCGATCCGCGACTGCGTCCGGAGGTCCTCGAACCTCACGATCAGCCCGTCCGCCCGGTCGAACGCCGCGAGCGCGCCCTCGACGTCTCCCAGTGCCCCAAGACACCGGCCGACGAACTGGGACTGCAGCGCGATGCCACGCTCGTCCTCGAACTCCTCGTTGATCGCCACCGCTTCGCGGAAAGCGGCCAGCGCGGCCACGACCTGCTCGCCACCCTGCTTGAACAGGGACTGACCGGCGAAGTCGAGCACCGAAGCGAACAGGAGCCGATCACCGGCGGCGAGCTCACGTGCGGCCAGCAGGTGCGCGTCGGCTTCGGCGAACCGGCGCCGATCCACGAAGGCCCGCGACAGCAGGCACCGAACGCGGGCCTCGGCCCGGCTGTCTTCGCACTTCGCCGCCGCGACG
The DNA here is from genome assembly GCF_035828755.1 of Amycolatopsis sp. H20-H5. Classification (NCBI taxonomy): domain Bacteria; kingdom Bacillati; phylum Actinomycetota; class Actinomycetes; order Pseudonocardiales; family Pseudonocardiaceae; genus Amycolatopsis; species Amycolatopsis sp. H20-H5. The sequence goes on from NZ_JAYMZS010000056.1 coordinate 17,239, forward strand.
ACCGCGAGCTCACCGGCCTCCTGCCAGGCCTCATACAGGACGCTGCTGCTGTAGAACGGCCACATCGCCTCGAACAGCCGCCACACCACGCCGTACAGGTGCTGTTCCGCGGCCAGCCGCAGCACGGCGAGCAGGTTGTCGTGCTGACTGGCGAACCACGCGAGCGCCGCCTGTTTGGTCAGGTTGGGCGGCGCGGCCTCGGCAGGCAGCTTCTCCACCCGCCAGCGATTACGACCCGCGGCCCGATCCGCTTCGACAGCGTCCGCCAGCCACGCCCGGACAGCGCGTTCCAAGATACGGGGGATCTCGTCCGGATCCTCGCCGGAGTTCGCGGCCCACCTCGCGTGGGAGTGGAGCGTGCCCGGCAGCAGGTAGCCGTCCCCGCTCTTCTCGGCGAGGTTAGCGAACACCAGCTCGCCGAGCCCGGCCCGGACCACCCGTTCGGGAAGGTCGAGAGCCGCGCTGAGAATGCCCGGCGGCTGCCACAGACCCGGCAGGATCCCGAGCACGCGGTACAGGTGCGCCTGCGACGCGGACAGCCTGTCGTAGGCCGGGTTGAAGCGCTCAGTCATGCGAAGTGTCCGTTTCGAGGCGCCGTCCGGCATGCGTGCCAAATCGGCTTCGAGGTCGGCGAGCAGTTCGGCGACGGACAACTCGGGCCGCATCCGCAGCTGCCCGCCGATCACCCGGAGGTCGAAGGGCGAACCGGCGCACAGATCGACCAGCCTGCGCACGGGCTCCGCTTCGCCGAGCTCACGATCCTGCGCGCAGATCTTGGCCAGGAGCTCGACCCCGTAGTCGTCGTCCAGCCGCTTGAGCAGGAGATGCGGGTAGCCGAGTTCGTACACCTCGTCGATGGCGAAGTCGCTGGTCACGAGCACCAGGGCCCGCGAAGAGTTGGGCAGGAAAGCGGCGATGTGCGCAACGTCGGAAACGTTGTCGAGCAGCACCAGCACCCGCTGCCCTTCGAGGGTCGACCGGTACAGACTCTGCCTGCCCGGCAGATCCGCCGGAATCCAGTGCTGGGCCACCCCGAAAGCAGGGAGCGCCCCCGCCAGCGCGTCACTGACGCTCACTCCGCCCTTGTGCCGCAACGGCCGGAAGTCGATCAGCACGCTCTTGTCGAACAGTTCCCGCAGCTCAGCAGCACATTTGAGCAGCAAAGCGGACTTCCCCAGCCCACTGCGCCCATGGATGACGACGACCTTGGGCCCACTGCCTCCGCCCTCGGCGACCCGCTTCACGTCGGCGACATAACCGTGCCGATCAGTAAAGTCGCCCACCGGCGCCTCAAGTGACCAGGAGGACAACCCACCAGGCAGCTCCGGCAGCAACTGCTGGTTCACGAAGTTGACAGTCTCAGCCCGCCCGAACATGGCGACATTCTGAGCAGTCCCCGAAAAATCGTTCCCAACGCCACCCTCAGCCACGCCCAGTTCCCCCCGAGTTCGCCATCCAGTACTGGCAAACCCTACGACAGAACCCCGACACTAAGAGCAACAAGAACACAAAAAAGCACAAGAAGCACACACACAGTCACACCCCACCAGCACACCACAAGCGCACCACAAGCGCACCAACGACGCAACGCGACCACGGTGGGGGGGCCGGGGGGCGAAGCCCTCCCGGCTGGGGGTCTGGGGGCTCGGCCCCCAGGCAACGCCCGAAACGCACAGAAGGCCCACGCCCTCCGTGGGCATGGGCCTCCCAAAGCGTGGAGGTGCCGGGAATTGAACCCGGGTCCTCTAGCGTTTCACCAGGACTTCTCCGTGCGCAGTTCACTGTGTCTCTACTTGGCCCCTTCAGTCACGTGAACAAGCTGAAGTGACGAGCCCAGCCACTGTTTGCTTCCCAACCAGGACCCGTGGCCGGGACTGGCGGTAATCCTCTTAGCTGATGCCGGCGACCGGGTCAGAGGAAAACCCGGGCCGACAGACTCGCACTCTGCTACTTAGGCAGCAAGAGCGAAGTCGCGCTGGTTATTAGCCTTGGCGCTTATTGGTTTGCGATGACGCTTGTGGTGGTCTCTCGCCTGCACCAGCACGCTTCTCCTGACTCGACGTCCAGAGTCGAAACCGTTCACCCCCTGGGGGTTGGGACACAACCTGTACAGCATAACGCGTCGGGCAAGCCGGTTGATTCCCGGCGCGGCCGGGGTGGGGTTAGCCCCACCCGGGAGATGCCCGCGGGCACCCTGTCGACCGGGGCGGGGGCGGACGAAGCTGGGATCATCGCGACGGAGAGGAGCCCGGCCATGACTACGACACCGGTCGAGCGGGACGGCAGGGGGCTGGACCCGTCGTTCGGCGGTTCGCTGGCCTATCTGCTGATGAACCTGCCGCTGGGGGTGTTCGCTTTCGTGTGGCTGGTGACGCTGACGGCGTCGGGGCTGGGCACGGTGGTCGTCTGGTTGGGCGTGCCGTTGCTGGCTCTGCTGGTCCTTTCGGTGCGCGGGGCGGCCCGGTTGGAGCGGGCGCGGGTCTACGCGCTGCTGGACCGGTTCATCACGCTGCCGTACGCCGCGCTGCCGGACGGTACGCAGCGGCTGCGCTGGAAGGCGCGGCTGAAGGACGTGACGACGTGGCGTGACCTGGTGTACCTCTTCCTGCTGTTCCCGCTGGGGATCGTCGAGTTCGTGCTGGTCACGACGTTCTGGGCGACCAGTCTCGGGTTGGCGGCGCTGCCGATCTACTACCGGTTCCTGCCGGGTGGGGTGTACCGGTTCCCGTCGGATGACTTTGTCTGGTTCACCGTGGATTCGACGGTCGGCGCGCTCCCGTGGGCCGCTTTGGGCATCTTGTTCGCGGCTTTGTCGGTAGCGTTGACGAAGGCGCTGGCCGGGACACATGCCCGGCTGGCCGCGGCGTTGCTCGGCCCGACTTCGGCCCAGCGGCGCCGGCTGGAAGCTTCCTGGGACGAGGCCGAACGGATGAGCGCGGTGGGTGGATGACGGCCGGGCAGCAGGTGCAGGTGCGGCCGGATCAGCCGTGGCCGCGACCGGCCAAGGCCATCCTGTACATGATCTCGACGTTCGTGCTGCGGCTCGTCCAGTTCGTGCTGATCGTGACCGGGATCGCCGTGGGGGTGTCGACCGCGGTGGTCTGGATCGGCTTCCCGATCCTGCTGGGGACGACGGGTTTCATCCGCTGGTCCGGTGACCTCGAGCGGCGCTGGATCGGCTCGCGGCTGGGCACCCCGCTGCCGCCTGCCGAGCGGCTGCCGCTGGCCGGGTTGTCGCTGACACAGCGCTGGCAGCGACGGCTGACGGACCCGACGACCTGGCGGGACCTGCTGTACCTGCTGATCACGTTCCCGCTGGCCTGCGCGGAGCTGCCGATCGCGCTGGCGTCGATCGTGCTGCTGCCGATGGCGATCTGGGTGGTCCCGTGGATCGGCTGGATGCACGGCCAGCTGGCGCTGACGATGCTCGGCCCGAACCGCACGAAGCGGCTCGAACAGAAGGCGGAGCGGCTGCAGGCGTCGAGGGCGCGCGGGGTGGACGCGGCCGAGGCGGAACGGCGCCGCATCGAGCGTGACCTGCACGACGGCGCGCAGCAGCGGCTGGTGGCGGTCGCGATGAGCCTCGGCCGGGCGAAGGCGAAGTTCGACCACGACCCGGACTCCGTGCGTGAGCTGATCGACGAGGCGCATCTGGACGCCAAACTGGCGGTCTCGGAGCTGCGGGACCTCGCGCGGGGCATTTACCCGGCGGTGCTCGGCGACCGGGGCCTGGACGCGGCGCTGTCCGCGCAGGCGGCGAAGTCGCCGATCCACGTCGACGTCACGGTGGACGTGGAACCACGCCCGCCCGCGGCGGTGGAGACGACGGCGTACTTCATCGTCGGCGAGACACTGACGAACATCGCGAAGCACGCCGGTGCGACCGAGGCCAGGGTCAAGGTGTGGCGGACCGACTCACTGGTCGTCGTCGAGATCACGGACAACGGGCACGGCGGCGCGGAGATCAAGCCCGGCGGCGGGCTGGCCGGGCTGGCGGACCGCGCGGCGACCATCGACGGCGTCATCACCGTCGTGAGCCCGATGGGCGGCCCGACGGTGATCCGCGCGGACCTGCCGTGCGAGTGGTGACCCGGCCGTGAGTGAATGGCTGTGTAGGAGCACTGCCATTCACTCAGGCTGGGGGCCGGATGCGGGTTGTGATCGCTGAAGACGCTGTACTGCTGCGGGCGGGGGTGATCCGGCTGCTCGCCGACGAGGGGATCGAGACCGTCGCGGCAGTCGACAACGGCGACGACCTGCTCGGCGCGGTCAAGGAGCACAAGCCGGATCTCGCGATCGTCGACGTCCGGATGCCCCCGACGTTCACCGACGAGGGCCTGCGCGCCGCGATCGGCGCCCGCGAGGCAATCCCAGGACTGCCGGTCTTGGTGCTCTCGCAGTACGTCGAGGAGAGCTACGCCGTCGAGCTGCTGTCCGGCGGCGCGGGCGGCGTCGGGTATCTGCTCAAGGAGCGCGTCGCCGACGTGACGGACTTCGTCGACGCGGTGCGCCGGGTCGCGGCGGGAGGCACGGCGATCGACCCCGACGTGATCGCGCAGCTGATGGCCCGCGGCCGCAAGAACCCGCTGGACGCGCTGACCGCGCGCGAGTCGGAGGTGCTTGGCCTGATGGCCCAGGGCCTGTCGAACACCGCGATCGCGAACTCGCTGGTCGTTTCGCACGGCGCGGTCGAGAAGCACATCGGCAACATCTTCGCGAAGCTCGGCCTCGAGGCGAGTGCCGTGGAGCATCGCCGGGTCCGCGCGGTGCTCACTTATCTGGGCCGCTGACCTGCGAAGTAGTAGCAAGGGACCTTTGCTCCCGTTCCGGCGGGAGCAAAGGTCCCTTGCTACTCCGGCCCCGCGCGGACGCACGCCGCGTGCCCTCCCCGGCCGCCCCCGGTCACCCGTTCTGGCGGCGGCACCGGCTGGTCCGCTCACCTACCATGGGCGGACGTCGCACCCGCCGGAGTGAGGAGTCCCCGATGCCAGGCCGTTCCGCGCAGAGCGCCCGCTTCTTCGGCGGGCCCCTCGACGGCCGCGTCCAGGAACTCGGCGACGCCGAACCCGTGCCCGGCACCGTCCTGCGGCACGTCCACCTGCACGACGGGCCCAAGATCGAGACGCACTACGAGCTCGGCAGGCATGGCGGCGGCTGGGAGTACCGGCTCTGCGCGATGACCGAAACCGACGGCGAGTCCCGCGAAGGGTAGGGCAGGCCCCACCCGCGAACGGGGAAAACCGGAACCCCGATACGGCGGTGGGCACCGCTGTTTCCACGCGCCGGAACAACCAGGCTTTCAGCCATGCACACCAGCCAGATGCAGGTCACCACACCGGCCGCGCGCGGCGGCAGGGACAGGCAGTAACACAGACCATGATCAACACGAGGTTCCCAGGACAGCCCGACGACGGAAGGCAGACATGTAAGCCTCGTCATCGTGCCAGCGGCGCTCCGCGTCGCTGCCGACGAAAATCCCGTGCGGAGAGCCGCGCTCGAGCAGACAGCCGTGAGACCGGCTGAAGGCGGCCGGACGCCCTCTTGGAACGTCGTGGTCCTCGCCGTCGCGTTGGCCGCGGCGCGACCCTGAGCCCCAAACACAGAACAGGGCCCCGGCGTTCACGGGTCGCCGGGGCCCTGTTCTGTGTGCAATACCTAGTTGGCGGACACCTTCGCGAGGAAGGCCAACCAGACATCCGACTTGACTGCCAGGTGTCCGGCCGTCCGGTCCTTGGTGTCCCGGACTCCGACGGTATCGATTGTCAACGCAACTTCGACGCAATCAGAGGTGTTCTGTTACCGGCTGGACTTGCGCCAGCGGCCGGGGTCTCGCGGTAGGTTCATGTTGTCGTCTCCAGAATTTTGATGACATTCGCGATGAGCCCTTGCGTGTCGGCGGGGCTCATCGCAACATCACGAACTCTATCTACGGCCTGCTGGTAGGCCTCCACGTCGACGGGCTCATGGAAAAACAGGGCTGATCGTCGGTTCTCGATCTGCACCACAGGGGTGCGGTCGACGAACTCCAGAAGCACAAAAAGGCCCTTCAAGTGCGGGATGCCAGCCAGCCGACACCGGAACCGCTCGGACCTCGACGTTCCCCCGCCGGCTCGCTTCGTCCACCGCGCGCAACTGGTCGGCCATGACTGCCGAGCTGCCGATGCCGCGTCGCAGCGCGGTCTCGTCAATGATCGCCAGTAGCTCCGCTGGCCGCTCACGGCGCATGATCACGTCACGTCTGCCGACGCGGACAGCAACGCGAGTCTCGATCTCACTGGCGGGTACACCGCCTGCACCGATGATCGACCGCGCGTAGCCAGAGGTCTGGAGCAGGCCAGGAATCAGCAACGGGGACACGTTGACGACCCGGGTGGCGTCTCGCTCCAGCTCCAGTAGCGCGGCTGGCTGACGTTGCTGCTGCGGGCTTGCCCGCATCCCCCATGCCGATCAGGTCCGGCGCGAGCCGCCGCCCGGGATCGCCGACGGCGGGCAGGATGTGCCGCCACAGATACGAAGACGTGGGATTGCCGTGCAGGAAGACCATCGGCACCCCGGCGCCGGTCTCCCGGTGGGACATCGCGGAATCGAGAACGGGTACGACAGGCATGGCGCTCCTTCCGAGTCGGACGACGGATTACTTGAAGGCGACGACGTTGCGCGCCGCCCAGTCGGCGAACGTGCGGGCCGGGCGGCCGAGAATCCGTTCGACGTCGGGGCTCACCCGCTGCTCGGCTTCCGTCGGCGCGCCCAGGATGTCGAGGGTCGCGTCCGCGACGCTCTCGGGCATGAACCGCAGCATCTGCTCCCGGGCCTGCGCGCGGCTCTGCTCGACGAACACCACCGGCTCCCCCAGCGCCTCCCCGATCGACGCGGCCTGCCGGCGGGGTGAGATCGGCGACGGCCCGGTCAGCTCGTAGGTCTGGCCACCGTGCCCGGCGCCGCGCAGAACGGCGGCGGCGACCTCGGCGATGTCGTCCGGATCGACGGTCGGCAGCGCGACGTCGCCGAAGGGCGCGGCGACCTCCCGCCGCGTGCGGACCGGCTCGGCCCAGGCGAAAGCGTTGCTGTCGAAGCCTCCCGGCCGCAGCACCGTCCATTCAGGACTCGCCTGCTTGACGGCGTCCTCCAGCCGCGGCAGATGACGCGACGTCCCGACGCCCTGCGAGGACAGCAGGACGACGCGCCGGACACCGCCGGCCCGTGCGGCCTCGAGAACACCGCCGAGGTCGCCACCGGTCGACACCCACTCGCCGGAGGTCAGCAGGAACAGCGCGTCCGCGCCGTCGAGAACGGGCTTGAGGCCCTCCGGCTCGGCCAGATCGCCCTGCCGGTACCGCACCCCGGCCGGGACGTCCGGCGCGGAGATCCCTCGCGAAACCGCAGTCACCTGCTCACCGGCCGCCACGAGTGCCCGCACGAGCGGCCGTCCCACGTTGCCCGTCGCCCCGGTCACCACGATCATGTTCACTCCCAGTCGTCGAGTTCGATTGCTGACTCGACGGAAGCTACCTTCTCCGGGATAGTAGGTACCTAGAGGAAAGTAATGGCGAGAAGGGCCTGCTGTGACCGACAGCACAACGCGAGCACCCCGTGCCGACGCCGATCCGGAGCAGGCCTGCCCGGTCGCCCCGGTGGTCGACATCGTCTTCAGCCGCTGGACCACGCCGATCCTGTGGGCGCTCCACGAGTACGGGCGGCACCGGTTCGTGGAGCTGGAACGCCGCATCACCACGATCACGCCCAAGGTGCTGACCCAGCGGCTGCGGCAGCTGGAGCGCGACGGCCTGGTCGTGCGCACCTACCACCCCGAGGTCCCGCCGCGGGTGGAGTACGAGATCAGCGACCTGGGGCGCAGCCTGGCGCCGCTGTTCGCCAGCCTCTCCGAATGGTCGGTCAACCTCGGCAAGGTCGAGCTGGCCAGAGCCGACTACGACGCCAGGGAGCCTGCACGCGGCCGCCGGAGCTCGTCCGGCCCCCGCCCCTAGAAGCCGAGCAGCTTCGCGGGCGTGTCGTGCACCACGGCCCGCAGGAACGGGTCCCCCAGCCGCTCGTCGGCCGCCCAGCCGGCGATCGCCCGCAGCTGGGTGGCGTAGCTGTACGGGATGTTCGGGAAGTCGGTGCCGAGCACGACCCGGTCCGCGAACTCGGCGAGGCCGTCCGCCCAGGACGCGGGCAGCGGGGACATCCGCTCGGCGAACGGGACCCCGACCATCGTGGTGTCGAGGTGCACCCGGGGATAACGGCGCAGCAGCTCGAACGCGAGCTCGAACTCGGGCATCCCGGCGTGGGCGAGCACCGCAGTCAGCCGCGGATGCTTCGCCAGCACCTCCTCGAAAACCCGTAACCCGGTGAAGTCTCCGCGCAGCGGTCCGTGTCCACAGCGGATCACCACCGGCACCCCGGCGTCGGCCAGCGCGCCCCAGGCCGTGGCGAGGAGTTCGTCACGCGGGTCGTACGCGCCGACCTGCACGTGTGCCTTGAAACACCGCGCGCCCGCCCGCAGCGCTTCGTCCACAGAGGACGCCGCCGACGGCTCTGGGTAGAACGTCGCTGTCGGCACCGCCTCGGGGACGCGCTCGGCGAACTCCAGCGCCCAGGACGTCAGCCACTGCGCCATCCCCGGCTTGTGCGGGTAGACCAGCGGCGCGAAACGCCGGACACCCAGCGCCCGCAACGTCTCCAGCCGCTCCTGCTCCGAAGTGCGGTAGTGCACCGGCCACGGAGTGCCGTAGTGCTCCTCGGCGTGGTCGAAATACGCCCAGACCTTGTCCATCACCGGGTCCGGCAGGAAGTGCACGTGGATGTCGACCAGCCCGTCGACGCCCAGCGAGGCCGCCCAGGCGGCGACCTCGGCGTCGGACTCCGGGCCGGGGATCACTCCGTGAACCGGCCCTTCAGTGCCCGTCCCAGCGCCTTGCTGATGTCGCGGTCGGCGTCCTTCTTGGCCAGATCCTGGCGCTTGTCGTAGGACTTCTTGCCCTTGGCCAGCGCGATCTCGACCTTGACCTTGCCGTCCTTGAAGTACATCGACAGCGGGACCAGGCTGAGGCCGCTCTCCTTGGTCTTGCCGATCAGCTTCTCGATCTCCTGGCGGTGCAGCAGCAGCTTGCGGTTGCGCCGGGGCGTGTGGTTCGTCCACGTGCCCTGCACGTACTCCGGGATGTGCACGTTGCGCAGCCAGACCTCACCGTCGTCGACGGTGGCGAACGCGTCGGCGAGGGAGGCCCTTCCCTCGCGCAGGCTCTTCACCTCGGTGCCCACGAGGACCAGACCGGCTTCGTAGACGTCGAGGATGGAGTAATCGTGGCGAGCCTTGCGGTTCGACACGATCACCTTGTGGCCACGTTCCTTGGGCATAACGGCGACTCTACGTGTCTTCCTCTGGGTGAGCAGGTGGTTATCGTCCGCCGCTAGTTGCGGACGTACAGACGCAGCGTGACGTAACCGGTGATGGCCGAGATGAGCGTCGACACGGCGATCAGGATCGGCGCGACCGGGAACAGCAGTTCGAGCAGTGAGACCGGGGGGAACACCGCGCCGGCGAGCTGGAGCAGCGAATCGATGAAGAGGAACTTGGCCCCGATCAGCATGCCGACGGCGAGGATCGCACCGACCACGCCGGCGACCACCGCCTCCAGCAGGAAGGGCAGCTGCGTGTACCAGCGCGTCGCGCCCACCAGGCGCATGATGCCGACTTCGGTGCGCCGCGTGTACGCCGAGAGCTGGATCGTGTTGGCGATCAGCAGCAGGGCGGCGACAGCCATCAGCAGCGCGGCGAAGAAGGCGAAGTTACGGACGACGTTGAGCGCGCCGAAGAACCTGTCGAGGTAGGCACTCTGGTCGGTCACCTTGGCGACACCCGGCTGGGTCGCGTACTCCTTGACGATGGAGTCGGTGCGCTGCGGGTCCTTCAGCTTGACGTGGAACGACGCGGGCAGCGCCTCCGGCCGGGCGAGGGCCACCAGCTCGGGCTGACTCTGGAAGATCTTCTTGAACCGCTCGTAGGCCTGGTCGCGGTTCTCGAACACCACCGACTCGACGCCCTGGTTCTCCTGCAGCTTCGAACGGATGGACTGGCACAGCTGCTGCGCGCAGTTCTTGTCGCCCGCGCTGATGTCGTCGACCAGCTGGACGGTCACCTCGATGTCGGCGAGGAAGTTGACCTTCATCTTGTCGATCGTCCGCACCACCAGGAGCCCGCCGCCGAGCATGGCGAGGGAGACCGCGGTGGTGAGGATCATCGCGATGGTCATCGTGATGTTCCGGCGAAGGCCGGTGAGGACCTCGCTGAAGACGAAACTGGCGCGCATCGGGGGAGTGTCCCTTGTGGGTCGGGGGCTGTCGGAGAGGGGTGGGGCGCGGTCGGGATCCGGTCAGCGACCGACGCCGTAAACCCCTCGTGCGTCGTCGCGTTTCACCCGGCCGAGGTCGAGCTCGACCACCCGGCGGCGCATCGAGTCCACGATCGAGTGGTCGTGGGTGGCCATGAGCACGGTGGTGCCCGTGCGGTTGATCCGTTCCAGCAACAGCATGATGTCCTGGCTGGTGTCGGGGTCCAGGTTCCCGGTCGGCTCGTCGGCGAGCAGCACGAGCGGCCGGTTCACGAACGCGCGGGCGATCGCGACCCGCTGCTGTTCACCACCGGACAGCTCGTTGGGCAGCCGGTCGGCCTTGCCGTCCAGCCCGACGAGCTCGAGGACCTCCGGCACCACCTTGCGGATGGTCAGCTTGGGCTTGCCGATGACCTCGAGGGCGAACGCGACGTTCTCCGCGACGGTCTTGTTCGCGAGCAGCCGGAAGTCCTGGAAGACGCAGCCGATCGTCTGCCGCAGGCGGGGGACCCTGCGGCGCGCGAGCTTGGCGACGTCGAAGTTGGACACCATGACCCGGCCCTTGGTTGGCACCTCCTCACGCAGGAGCAGCCGCAGGAAGGTCGACTTCCCCGACCCCGAGGGACCGATGAGGAAGACGAACTCACCCTTGTCGATCTCGACCGTCACGTGATCGAGAGCAGCGCGGGTCGAGGTCTTGTAGTTCTTGGATACATCTTCGAGCCGGATCACGATTCGGCATCCTACTCATGGGTGGGGTTAAGCCGAGGTTGCGTGGCCCCTCAACCGGCTCGGCGGGGATATCGGGGGACCTTTACTCCCGCCGCTCCCGGGCAGGCGGCAGCAAAGGTCCCTTGCTCCCCCGGCGTGCGGATCAGGCGTTCGCGGACTGCTTGCGCCAGCGGATGCCCGCCTCAAGGAAGCCGTCGATCTCGCCGTCGAGCACCTGGGAGGGGTTGCCGACCTCGTGCTCGGTCCGCAGGTCCTTGACCATCTGGTACGGGTGCAGCACGTACGAGCGCATCTGGTTTCCCCAGCTGGAGCCGCCGTCCTTCAGCGCGTCCATCTCGGCCCGCTCCTCGGCCTTCTTCCGCAGCAGCAGCTTCGCCTGGAGCACCTTCATCGCCGCCGCCTTGTTCTGCAGCTGCGACTTCTCGTTCTGGCAAGACACGACGACGCCGGTCGGGATGTGCGTGAGCCGCACCGCGGAGTCGGTCGTGTTGACGCTCTGTCCACCGGGCCCTGACGATCGGTACACGTCGACGCGGATGTCCTTCTCCGGGATCTCGACGTGGTCGACCTCTTCGACCTCCGGCAGCACCTCGACGTGCGCGAAGGAGGTCTGGCGGCGGCTCTGGTTGTCGAACGGCGAGATGCGCACCAGCCGGTGGGTGCCCTGCTCGACCGACAGCGTGCCGTAGACGTACGGGGCGGTCACCTTGAAGGTGGCGGACTTGATGCCCGCTTCCTCGGCGTAGGAGATGTCGTAGACGTCCGTGGGGTACCCGTGGCGCTCGGCCCAGCGCAGGTACATCCGCATGAGCATCTCGGCCCAGTCGGCCGCGTCGACGCCACCGGCCTCCGAGCGGATGGTGACGACTGCGTTGCGGTCGTCGTACTCCCCCGAAAGCAGCGTGCGGACCTCGAGCACGTCGATGTCCTTGGCGAGGGACGCGAGCTCGGCGGCGACCTCGCCCAGGCTGCCGGCGTCGTGCTCGTCCTCGGCCAGCTCGTAGAGCACGCCGATGTCGTCGAGCCGCTGGCGCAGTTCGGACACCTTGCGCAGCTCGCTCTGCCGGTACGACAGCTGGCTGGTGACCTGCTGCCCCGCCTCGGGGTCGTCCCAGAGGTTCGGGCTGGACGCCTGCGCCTCCAGCTCGGCGACCTGGGCCCGCAGGGATTCCAGGTCCATCACCGACTCGACCTGGGTCAGCTTGCCGGCCAGTTCCTTGAGATCCGCATCCAACTCAACACTCACGTCGGTCAAGGTTACGGCAAAACCCACGACCGGTTGCGGGGAACCGGTCGTGGGCGCCCTTCAGGGGCCAAAAAAGCTTCAGGCCAGCGGGACCGAGTCGAGCAGTTTGAGCGCCGCCTTGGCCTGGGCCTGGGCGAATTCGGCGACGGCCTTCGCGTAGGGGCCGTCGGCGCCCTTCGCCGCGAGTTTCGCGTCGTCGAGCTGCAGCGTGTAGGTGGCACGCGCGCTGTCGACCAGCGCGGACCGCTGCTTGGCGGTGAGCGCGGCGGCGTGCACGAGCCGCAGGATGAGCGGGCTGCGCAGGTGGTCGGGACCGGCCTCGGAGGTCAGCCAGGTCTTGAAGGCCTTCTTCCCGGCGGCGGTCAGCACGTACTGCTGGCTGGAGCGCGGCCCTTGCTTGCCGAGACGGACGAGGCCTTCCTTGGACAGCGCGGGCAGCTCGCGGTAGACCTGGCTGCGGGTCACGCTGAAGAAGGCACCGAAACGTTCACCCGCTCCCGCGACCAGTTGCCCGCCCGTGGCGGGACCGTCGTGGAGCAGACCAAGCAGAGCGGCGGCTGTTGCATTCAATTCAGACACGCCTCTACGGTGCCACTTATCCCGCCCTGTGTCCACAGTGGTCATCAGATCTGTCCATTGTGGCTAGTGAGTTCCGCTCGTTCGGCCCAATCCACAGCCAGTCCACAAAGGACCCGGCCACGCTACGCAACCACGACCCCCTGAACGGCCCACCTCATCTGCACTTGCACCTGCACTCGCGCGCGCGTTCGCGGGGCAACGGGCTCGTACCGGGATGACAAAGTCGAGCGGGCCGCTCGAGCGACCAGAGCTCACCGAGCCACGAAAAAAGAGGCCGATACTCGCATTTTCTGCGAATATCGGCCTCTTGCACTGGTAGCGGGGACAGGATTTGAACCTGCGACCTCTGGGTTATGAGCCCAGCGAGCTACCGAGCTGCTCCACCCCGCGTTGCTGTGTATCAATAGATTACATGGGGCCACAGGAGCCTTGACGGCGCCCCCTCTTAAGGCTTGGCCGCGACCCTGACCTGCCTCTATGCCGAAATTTCGCGTCGGACCATGCTCGGACGCCATGGTGCCCCTTGGCGAACCGACTCCCGGCCAGTCCGGACCGGACCCTCCGCCCCGTCACGGCAGGCCTCGGATTCCCCCCGCCCGTGGCACTTCCTTGACAATTTAACAACCTTAAGGACATCCTGGCCGTAGCTCAATTTAATGTCATTAAGGAGAGGTCATGGAAGAGCTGACGCCTCGCCGAGCTGGGCACGGGGGTGCGCCGCGGGCACGAGCTCGCGGAGTTCACCCAGGACGCGGAGGCCGTCATCGCGCTGGTGCGGGACCCCTCCGGTGACGTCCGGGTGCGCGCCGCGTACCTGGTGGGCTCGACGTCCCGCGGACTTGCGCGCGCCGGGTGACCCCCGAAGAGGTCATGACGGCGCTCAGAGCCAAGTACGGCGACGATCTGGCCGTGTCGGACATCCGCTGGGCGTCGCGCTTCTCGGACGCCTCACGCCAAGCCACCGCGTTGGCCGCGTCCTCCTGGCGGGCGACGCCGCCCACATCCACCTGCCCGCGGGTGGCCAGGGGCTCAACCTGGGCTGGAAACTGGCCGCAGACATCAACGGCTGGGCCCGGCCCGTCTACTGGACAGCTACGAGTCCGAACGTCACCCGGTGGCGGCGCACGTGCTGAGCCACGTGGCGGCCCAAACGGCATTGACCCCCGGCACCGAAGAAGCGCCAAGCCCTCCGAACACTTTTCGCCGAACTGGCCCAGCTTCCGCCGGTGGCCCACCGGCCCGACACGACAGCGATCCTCACTCGCCCCGACGGCTACACGACCTGGACCGAGTCCCCCGAAACCCCAGACCTCCCAGAAGCCCGAAGACCCACTTCGGCCCCCAGCGACCGCATCCAGCCGGTAAGAACCTCCAGGACAATACGTAAGAGGCCCGTATTCGCGCTTTCCGCGAATACGGGCCTCTTACTTCTGTAGCGGGGACAGGATTTGAACCTGCGACCTCTGGGTTATGAGCCCAGCGAGCTACCGAGCTGCTCCACCCCGCGTTGGTGTGACACCTACCTTACGCCCAGGTTTCGCCCGGACGCAAAGCAGGTGTCACTTACGTAAGCGAGGTCACCCTCCCGGCTGGGTGGCGGGTGGTGCGGCGGGCGTTGTCGTGACCGCCGGCTTCGCCGCTTCGTACGCCTTCGACGCCGCGTCGAGTGCCGCCAGCGCGGCGCCCTGGTCGGTGAAGTTGCCGGAGGACTGCGCGGCTTTCAGCTTGGCGAGTGCCGACTGGATGTCGATGACGGCCTTGTCGAGTGCCGCGTTGCCGGTCGGCGGCGACGGCGGGATGGTGCCGGTGGACGGGGTGGTGGGTGTCGTCGTCGGCTGGCCGGGCGTGGTCGGTGGGGTGGTGGTGCCCTGCCCGGTTCCCGCGCCGAAGACCTGGTCAAGGGCTTCCTGCAAGGTAGGCGCGTAGCCGACCTTCGGTCCGAACGAAACGAGGACCCTGGCCAGCTGGGGATAGCTGTTCTGGTTGCGCTGGCGGATATAGACAGGTTCGACGTAGAGGAAGCCCTGTGCCACCGGGAGGGTGATCAGGTTGCCGTAGTTCACCGTGACGTTCGGGTTGTTGAACAGCGTCCGGTCCGAGGCGACCTGTGGATCGCTCTGGAATCTGTTCTGCACCTGGACGGGACCTTCGACCTGGGTGGCTCCGCTGGCCGCGGTGGGCAACGTCAGGACTCTGATCGTCCCGTAGTCCTTCGGATCGGAGGAGACGGACATCCAGGACGCCAGGTACTGCCGTTGGAGGCCGGTCAGTGAGCTGGTCAGCTGGAAGGTCGGGCGTTCCTGACCGGGTGCGTCGGCGAGCACGTAGTACCCGGGCTGGTTCGCGACCCCGGCGGCGGTGGGATTCGCGCCGCCTTCCTGGGTCGGGTCCTGCGGAACGCTCCAGAAGGCCTGCTGGGCGTAGAACTCGCCGGGGTTGTTCACGTGGTACTTAGACAGCAGTTCCCGCTGCACCTTGAACAGGTCCTCGGGGTAGCGGAAGTGCGCGCGCAGGTCGTCGGAGATCTCGGAGCTCGGCTTCACCACTCCAGGGAAGACCTTCTCCCAGGCCTTGAGCACCGGCTCGTTGTCGTCGATCGAGTAGAGCGTGACGTTGCCGTTGAAGGCGTCCACGGTCGCCTTGACCGAGTTGCGGATGTAGTTGATCGAGCTGTTCGCCTGCTTGGCGACGCCGTTGAGCGAGTCGTTCGTCGCTTCGCCCAGCGAGGTCTGCTGCGCGTACGGGACGTTGTTGAGCGTGGTGTAGCCGTCGACGATCCACTGGATCCGGCCGTCGACGACCGCGGGATACGGGTCACCGTCGAGGGTGAGCCAGGGCGCGATCTTGCTGACCCTGTCCCGGGGCTCGCGGTTGTACATGATCTTGGAGCCGTCACCGATGGCGTCGGAGAACAGGATGTTGCGTTCCCCGTACTCGGCGGCGAACGCCAGGCGGTTGAACCAGTTGTCGACCGAAACACCGCCGCTGCCCTTGTAGATGTAGCCGCGGTCGGCCGCCGTGTCGTATTCGCCGGGTGTCTGGGTGGACTTGCCGCCGACGATCGCGTACGCGGACTCGGAAGCGAGTTCGCCGTAGTAGATACGCGGCTCGTCGACCTTGATGCCGGGCCCGCCGGGAGTGGTCACGCCCGCCCCTTGCGGGTTCTGCGTGTCGCTGGTCGTGGCGATCGGATAACCGCCGTCGGCGTTCGAGTCTTTGACCGCGCGGTCGATCGTGTTCGCCGGGGCGGCCACGAACCCGTTTCCGTGCGTGTAGACGAGGTGCTTGTTGATCCACGAGGTCTGGTTGCCGGTGAGACCGTCGGTCTTCATTTCCTTGGCGGCGACGATGTAGTCCTCGGTGACGCCGCCGACGTTGTAGCGGTCGATGTCCAGCTTGGTCGGGAAGCCGTAGAAGTTTTCCCGGCCGACGCGCTGGGTGAAGGTGTCGCTGAGGATGTTCGGGTCCAGCAGCCGGATGTTCGGGATGGTGCCGGTGTCCGCCTTCACCTCGGCGGAGGTGGCGGTGGCCTTGCCGGAGTACTCCTGGTACTTCACCTTGTTCAACCCGAAGGCCTGCCGCGTCGCGTCCATGTTGCGCTGGATCGACGTCGCTTCCTTGTCGTTGGCGTTCGGCCGCACCGAAAACTGCTCGAGCACCGCGGGCCACGCGGCGCCGACGAGCACGCTGGACAGGATCAGCAGCACGAGCGCGATGGCCGGGAGCTGCAGGTTGCGCAGGAACGCGCCGGCGAAGAAGGCGATGGCGCAGATGACCGAGATGCACAGCAGGATCAGCTTCGCCGGGAGCACCGCGTTCAGGTCGGTGTAGGTGGCGCCGATGAACAGCGGGTTCCGGTCCGACAGCAGCAGGTTGTACCGGTCGAAGAAGTACTCGACCGCCTTCAGCAGCACGAAGATGCCGACGGTGATGGCGAGCTGCACGCGGGCGGGCCCGGCGAGCTGGCCGCCCTTGCCCGCCAGCCGGATGCCGCCGAAGATGTAGTGCGCGATGAGGGCGCCGATGAACGAGATCACGACCGTGATGAACAGCCAGCCGAGCAGCCAGTTGTAGAACGGCAGGTCGAAGGCGTAGAACCCGAGGTCGTTGCCGAACTCGGGATCGGTCTGCCCGAACCGGGTGCCGTTCATGAACAGCTGGACGACCTGCCAGTCGGCCTGTGCCGACGCACCGGCGATCAGGCCGGTGAGCACCGGGATGCCGATGCCGACCAGGCGGATCTTGGTGACGATGGCCGTCCGGTACCGCGCGAGCGGGTCGTCCGCGCCGGAGACCGGCACGAACACCGGCCGCGTGCGGTAGGCGACCATCAGGCTGATCGCGAGCGCGCCGCCGACGAACAGGCCCACGGCGAAGAACAGGATGATCCGGGTGACGACGACGGTGGTGAACACCGACCGGGCGCCGACCTCGCCGAACCACAGCCAGTCGACGTAGGTGTCGAGCAATCTGGCGCCCAGCAGGAGTGCCAGGATGATCACTGCGGCGATGATGAGCAATATCCGGCTTCGCCGAGACAGCTTCGGCAGGCTCACAGGGGGCCGAGTGGCCACTGCACACACTCCTGGTTTCGTGAACTCGTTCGCGAGGCGCGCCGGTACTGGGAGCGGCCCCTGATGCTCTAACTCTACGGATAGCCCTCCGAGTTCCCGGGACCGCCCAAAACGGGCGTGGGGCGACGTCTCCCCGGCGGGCCTGCGACGATAGGTCCATGGCACCGAGTGAGCAGCAGCCCGCGGGCACGGCCGTGGCCGGACTGGCCCGCGAAGTCGAGGAATTCGTCACCGCAGGCGGCTGGGACCAGCCGCCGCAACTGTTCGCGCTGGTGCCGACCGCGGCGTTGCTGGACGAGCAGCCGGAGCTGGCGGGACAGCTCGATCCGTCGAGCCCGCTGACCCCGGTGGCGCAGGAAGCACTGCCGACCGGCGACCTCGGCGAAGCGCTGGCCACGATCGCGTGGCCGGATCTGGTGCTGGGTTGCGCCCTGGCACAGGAGATCATCGTCCTGCCCCCGGACGCCGAGGCCGAACTCCCCGCCGAGTCCGACGCGGAGCGCCTGCGCCAGGCCGCCGCCGACCACCCCCGCCGCACCGAAGCCCGGCTCGTGGCGGCCGTGCTGCGCGAAGGCACCACGGCCTGCGTGATGCGGCTGCGCGGCCTGGGCGGCAAGTCCGAAGGCAGCGAAGAAGCCGTCGACGAGATCATCGAAAACCCCGAACTGGCGCCCAACCTGCTCGATGCCCTGAAGGCGACCTTCAACCCCTGATTGACCCACCCCGACCCAAAAGAGGAGCAGGGGACCTTTGCTGTCGCCGTGGCGGGAGCAAAGGTCCCCTGCTCCCCCCGGGCCGGTCAGCAGGAGGCGGTGGGCCTGCCCGCCTTGAGGTTCTCGAGCTGGGTGATCGCGTCGTCCAGTGTGGACACCTTGATCAGGTTCAGGCCGTCGGGCGCGGTCGTCTTCGCCTCGGCGCAGTTCTGCGCGGGCACCAGGAACTCCGTCGCCCCGGCCGCGCGGGCGCCGACGACCTTGAACGAGATTCCGCCGATCGGGCCGACTTCACCCTTTGCGGTGATCTCGCCGGTGCCCGCGATGTGCCGGCCTCCCGCGAGATCCGCCTCCGGACTCCCGCCTGGGCTCAGCCTGTCGACGATCGCGAGCGTGAACATCAGCCCCGCGGACGGGCCGCCGACGTCCTGCAGCGAGATCTTCACGTTGAACGGCGCCACCGCGCGGTCCACCGCGGTGAGCCCGATGAACCCTTCGGCGCGATCGGCGCGCTGGGCCAGCGTGAGCGGCACCGTCCGTTCGGGACGGCCGTCCGGCTGGAACGTGATCTGCACCGTCTGGCCGGGCTTGGAGCCGTTCAGCGCCGCGCGCACGTCTCCGGCCTCGGCGATCTTCTTGCCATTGACCGTCAGCAACCGATCGCCGGGCGAAAGCACGTTGTAGGCCGGGCTGCCTTCGACGATCTCCTGCGTGAGCACCTTCACCGGGTACTTGAGGTGCCGGAGCGCGGCCACCTGAGCGTTGGTCTGGGAGTCCTGCAGCTGCTGGATGTTCTCCTGCTTGACCTGCTCGTTGGTCTCGCCGGGCTTGTAGTACTCCTCGCGCGGCGCGAGCGCGTAGTCGCCACTGGCCCAGAGCCCGAGCGCGGTGAACAGAGTGATCCCGTCGTGCAGCGACACGGTGGTCATCCGCAGCTCGCCCGTGGTCTTGTACACCTCGTGTCCGTCGACCTGGATCACCGAAGCCCCGGACGCGTCGGTACCGAGCGTGTCGTAGGTCGGGCCGGGACTGATCGCGACGTACGGCACCTGGACGAAGAAGCCCAGCACCGCGAACACCACGAACAGAACGCCGCTGACCAGCAGGGTCCAGCCACGGCGGGTCATACGCGTACCGGAGTCGGCGCGCTTCTCCACGGCCTCCGGCCGGATCGGCGCGACATCGGTCTCCTCGGGGGACTTGGTCACGCCTGACAGCGTACGGTGACCATGTTCGCTTCCCGGTGAAGGCCACGCACATCATCCCGGTTGACGCGCTCGGAATGGTCGTATCCGCGTACGGTGGTCGTATGAGTAAACCCCCGTTCGGCTTCGGACCGTCCGATCCCGACAAACGAGGCGAGAACGACCCGTCGGACGCCGGCGGCGCCGAAGCTTTCAACCAGCTCGGGCAGATGCTCAGCCAGCTGGGCCAGATGCTCAGCCAGGCGGGAAGCTCGACCGGGCCGGTGAACTACGACCTCGCCAAGCAGATCGCCCTGCAGAACCTCAGCGGCAGCGACGACGGCAAGATCGGCTTCTCGTCCTCCGGCGCTTCCGGTGATTCGAGCACCGCTGTCCGCGACGCGGCCCATCTCGCCGAGCTCTGGCTCGACGCGGCGACGATCCTGCCCGCCGGGGCCACCTCGACGGTCGCTTGGTCCGCCCGCACCTGGGTCGAGAAGACCCTGCCCACGTGGCAGCGGCTTTGCGACCCGGTCGCCCAGCGGGTCTCCGGCGCCTGGATCGAAGCGCTGCCCGAAGAGGCAAAGCAGGCCGCGGGCCCGCTGCTGTCGATGATGGGTCAGATGGGCGGGATGGCTTTCGGCTCCCAGCTCGGCAACGCCCTCGGTCAACTGGCTTCCGAAGTGCTCACCTCCACCGAGGTCGGGCTCCCGCTCGGCCCGGACGCCACTTCCGCGCTGCTGCCGGCGAACATCGAGAAGTTCACCGAGGGCCTCGAACTGCCCAGCAGCGAGGTGCTGGTGTTCCTCGCCGCCAGGGAAGCAGCGCACCAGCGCCTGTTCGCCCACGTCCCGTGGCTCAGGCAGCGGCTGCTCGCGACCGTCGAGGAGTTCGCCAAAGGGATCACCGTCGACACCTCGGCCCTCGAGCAGCTCGCGGGCCAGGTGGACCCGGCCAACCCGGCCAGCATCGAAGAAGCCATGTCCTCCGGCCTGCTCGAGCCCAAGACGACCCCGGAACAGCAGGGCGCGCTGAACCGGCTCGAGACCCTGCTCGCGCTGGTCGAAGGCTGGGTCGACGTCGTCGTCGCCGAGGCGATCGGCGACAGGCTGCCCGGTGCCGACGCGCTGCGGGAGACCCTGCGCCGCCGCCGCGCCACCGGCGGCCCGGCGGAGCAGACCTTCGCCACCCTGGTCGGGCTCGAACTCCGGCCGCGGCGCATGCGCGCCGCCTCGTCGCTGTGGAAGCTGGTCGGTGACCAGCACGGCACCGAGAAGCGCGACGGGCTGTGGTCGCACCCCGACCTGATGCCGACCGCCGCCGACCTCGACGAGCCGCTCGACTTCTCCGAGAAGATGGGCGACGGCGGCGACACGATCGCCGACCTCGACCCGATCGCCGAGCTGGAGCGCACCGAGCGCGAGGAACGCGACCAGGCCCAGCGTGAGGGCGGCGACGCTGACAAGGGCGAAAGCCCCAGCTGAGACGGTATCAGTCCTCCGTCGCTATTCCCCAGCCGGCGGCGGAGGACAGTCCCTCGAGGTACCCGATGGCCCGCTCGGTCTTCGGGTAGCGTCGCACGAGCGCCCAGAAGGGTGCGTCGTGGCCTGGCTCCCGCAGATGCGCGAGCTCGTGCACCAGCACGTAGTCCAGCACCCACGCCGGCACGCGCTGGAGCCGCTCGCTCACCCTGATGGTGGCGTCGACAGGCGTGCAGGACGCCCACCGTGTGCGCATGGGCGGCACCCAGCGCACGCTGGCCGGCGTCGCGGTGCCGTCGAGATACTTTCCCGACAGCTGGGCGCAGCGGATGAGCAGCGCCTCGTCCGAGGCCTTGGCCGGCGCCGCCCGGCGCGGCTCGGCACGCAACAGCTTGCGTTCCATCTCCGCGACCCAATGCTTCTCCTCCGCTCGCGTCATCCTGGCCGGGATGAGCACGACCAGCGTGTCTTCCTCCCAATACGCCGTTACCGTCCGGCGGCGACGCTGGCTCCGCCGCACCTCGACCTTGTGCTCAGGGGTGTCCGATGGGGACTTCATCTTGTCCCGCTCCTCAGAGAGGGCATCCGTGCTTCGACCACTCGACAACCGTAAGGCCAGTCACCGACAACTCCGAGAGCCGAAAGGTCACAGCCTTGAGTTGTCCACATCGGGAACCACCTGTGGATAACTCGGCTTCTCCGGCCCTTCCGGCCCACCGGCCGGTGTCATGCTGGCTCCATGAACGATCTTGTGAGCGAGCCCACATCGATTAAGCTGCCACGCCGTCCACGCCTGCTTCCGGGGCTCGACGTGCTGGAACGCGGCCCTGGTGAGGTCCAGATCGGGCTCGATCCCCGGCACGCCGTGGTCGCCGCCGGGCTGACGCCCGGCGTCATCACCGCGTTGCGCGGACTCGACGGCAAACGAAGCATCGACTCGGTGCTCCTGCTCGCCGAGAGCGAACACGGTGAACAACTGCGGGAACTGCTCACCGAGATGACCGCTCGCGGGCTGCTCACCGAAGCGGATCCGCCCAGGCACAGCGCTCGGCCAGGAGCCGAGACCGGCCTTTGGTCACTGCGTGCCCGGCACTACCAGCAGGCCCTCCAGGAACGCCGGAAGCACAGTTCGGTGGCCGTACACGGCGACGGAAGGCTCGCCGTGGCCGTCGCCGTGCTGCTGGCGAACGCCGGGATCGGGCACCTCGACATCAAGGCGTCGGGCACGGTGACCGAGCAGGACCTCGGTTCCGGCTACACCGACGCGGAGCTCGGCATGCCGCGCCGGGCGGCGATCATCCAGGCCGTGCACCGGATCGGCCCGGAGACCGTGACCACCCGGATCTTCGGCGCCCACAGGCCTGAACTCGTCCTGCTCACCGACGCTGTGGTCCCGGCTCCGGAGCTGGTCAGCGAGCTGGTCACGGACGGCATCGCGCACCTGCCCGTGCGGGTCAGGGACGGCACCGGCATCGTCGGCCCGCTGGTGGTGCCGGGCCGCAGCAGTTGCCTGCGCTGCGCCGACCTGCACCGGACCTCGCTCGATTCGTGCTGGCCCAGGGTCGCCAGCCAGCTCGCCGGCCGGGCGCAGCGGCCGGATCTCGGCGCGGTGCAGAGCTGCGCCGCGCTCGCGACCGCGCAGGTCCTGCGGCTGCTCTCGCCGGACGAACTCCCGCCGCCGGCGTGGAACGCGACCCTTGAGATCGACTCCTACGACGGCGCCGTGCGCCACCGCGAATGGCTGCCTCATCCCGGCTGCGGATGCGGCGCCCGGTAGTACTTCCGGCGACGTATCCCACATCCACGCCACCGGCAGGCTGCGCGCGCCTGGGACAACAGGGCAGAATCGACCAGGTGACCGACTCCCGCGACCGGACCGATGACCGCGAAACCGCGATGCCGCGCAAAGGCGCTGCCCGCACGGCGAAGCTGGCCAGTCTCCCACTGGGTATAGCGGGGCGTGCTGTGGGCGGCTGGGGGCGACGCCTGACCGGGCAGAGCGCCGAAGAGGTGAGCGCCACCCTGTCGGCGAAAGCGGCCGAACAGCTCTTCGAGGTCCTCGGCACGCTCAAGGGCGGCGCGATGAAGTTCGGCCAGGCGCTGAGCGTGTTCGAGGCCGCCGTCCCCGACGAGATGGCCGCACCGTATCGCGAGGCACTGACGAAACTGCAGGCCGCGGCGCCGCCGATGGCCATCCGGCAGACCCACCGGGTCCTCGCCGAACAGCTGGGCCGCTCGTGGGCCGACCGGTTCAAGGAGTTCGACGACGTGCCGGCCGCGGCCGCCAGCATCGGCCAGGTGCACCGCGCGACCTGGCACGACGGCCGCGAGGTCGCGGTCAAGGTCCAGTACCCCGGAGCCGACGAGGCGCTGCGCAGCGATCTGCGCCAGCTCCAGCGATTCAGCAGGCTGTTCCAGGCTTTCGTGCCGGGCACCGAGGTCAAGCCACTGCTCGCCGAGCTCTCCGAGCGCATGAACGAGGAGCTGGACTACCAGGCCGAGGCGCAGAACCAGCGTGCCTTCGTGAAGGCCTTCGAGGACGATCCCGAGTTCCTCATCCCCCGCGTGGTCGCGAGCGCGCCCAAGGTCATCGTGACCGAATGGGTGACCGGCACCCCGCTGTCCAAGATCATCGCCGACGGCGACCGGGACACCCGCGACAGGGCGGGCCGACTGCTCACCACGTTCCACTATTCGTCGCCGGTGCGCGCCCACCTGCTGCACTCCGACCCGCATCCGGGCAACTTCATGCTGACCGACGACGGCAGGCTGTGCGTGATCGACTTCGGCGGCGTCGCCCGCCTGCCCGAGGGGATCCCGCCACATTTCGGCGAAATGACCAGGCTGGCGCTCGACGGCCGCTCGGGCGAGCTGATGGAGCTGCTCAGGAAGTCGGGCTTCGTCCGGCGCGACGCCGATCTGCGGGCGGAGGACGTGCTGGCCTACCTGGCGCCGTTCACCGAGCCGCTGGCCGGGGAGACGTTCCACTTCACCCGGCGCTGGATGCAGCGGCAGGCCGGCCGGGTCGGCGACACCCGCGGCCCGGACTTCCGGGTGGGCCGGTCGCTCAACCTGCCGCCCGAGTACCTGATGATCCATCGGGTGACGGCCGGGTCGACCGGCATCCTGTGTCAGCTCGACGCCGAGATCCCGGCACGGGCGATCGTGGAACAGTGGCAGCCCGGGTTCGCGAGCTGAGCCTCACCCGCCGAAAGTTATCCACAGGCGGGGCCGGAAACGCACGAAAACTCCGCTCGCTCGGGCGAGTTGTCCACACCTTGGCGAAGTAGGTTCCACCCGGATGGCGCACCGGTCATCCTCGGTTCATGACCACTACCGATCGTGCCGACTTGACGGCAATCAGTGACGCCGCGACCAGCGGGGTCATCACCAGCAGACAGCTGCGGGAGGCGGGAGTTTCGGCTCGCCGGACGGCCACCCTGTGCCGCCCCGGTGGAACTTGGCGCCGGCTCCTCCCCGGTGTGGTCCTGCTCGACGACACGGCGCCGACGCGGCGGCAGCTGCTGCACGCGGCGATCGCGAAGTTCGGCCCGGAAGCCGTGATCACCGGCACGGACACCTTGCGGGCGCACGGCGTCGACTGCCTCACCACCCGGGAAGTGGAGATCCTGGTCCCGTCGGACCGCAGGCTCACCTCGGATCCGGGCATGGTGGCGCACCGGACGGCGCGCCTGCAGGTGGCCAAGGTGGTCGACGGCATCCCCTACGCGCCGCCGGCCCGGGCGGTGCTCGACATGGCCCGGTCCGAGCTCGATCCCCAGCGGATCGAGCACCTGCTGACCCTGCCGCTGTACTGGGGCGCGTGCACCGCGGCCGAGCTTCGCACCGAACTCGACGAGGGAAACCAGCGCGGCTCGGCGAAGGTGCGAAGGGCGCTTCACCAACTGAAAACCGACGACACCTACGCCCAGGGATTGGCCAGGAAGATCCTCGACCTCGCCCCGTTCCCCCCGCCGAGCTGGGACGTCTCGGTGTGCGACCTCCGTGGCAAGCAGCTCGGCATCGCGGACGCCTGGTGGGACGAGATCGGGCTGGCCTGGCAGTTCCGCGCGCCGGGCGCCAACGAGGGCCAGCCGAGCTTCAGCCATCTCGCCCTGCTCGCGACCGGGATCGTTCTCGTGCGGTGTACGGCCGAACAGCTCGAGAACTCCACGCTGGAGGTCACCCGTGAGCTGGCCGCCGCTTTCGGGGACGCAGGACGCCGAGCACGCCCGAAGGTGCGGGCGCTGCGGCGGATCGACAACGCGGCGGCATGACCGTGCTCACCAGTACTCGTCGGGGAGCTTTCCCTCGATGTCCCGCACGTGCTGACGTGCGCAGCCGGGGCACAGCCAGCGCAGCTCGCCCCGCTCACGGCTCGAAGCCCAGGCCAGCGCGACGGCCGGAGCTTCGTCGGACGGGCGGGCCAGCCCGCACCGCGAGCAGAGGACGGGGCCGGGTTCGGTCATGGCTGCCGCCCGTGGTGGATCGTCCGGGCTCCCAGCAGGAAGAGGTCTGTCCGAGCACCGAGATAGTGGGCGCCGTCCGGGTCGAGCAGAGCCGCCAGCACCTCCTGATCGTCCGCGGCCAGCCATTCCCCGGCCGTCTCGGCGACCCGCCGGACCAGCTGGACGACGTACTCCCGCACCTGGTCATCACCCGGCGCCGGGTGGTCGATCAGCACCCCGAACGAGGTGACCCCGGTGAGCCCGGCCTGGCGCATCGCCGTATTCCAGCCGTAGGGCATGGAGACGGAGTCCGTGATCCCGGCGCGCATTCCGGCGAACCACTCGGCCTGCGCAGTGAGCAACCGGCGTTCCAGCCCCGGCCTGCCGAGGCCGAGGTCCCAGGGCAGACCTTGGGTTTCCAAGCCGCCTTCGGCGATGGCGACCATGCCTCCCGGCCGCACCATCTCGGCGAGGGTGCCGAGCGCGGCCTGCTGGTCGGGAAGGTGGTGCACCATCGAGGAAGCCCAGAGCAGGTCAGCCATGGGCACCCGGCCCGGCAAGGCAGGGTCCGAGACGTCGGCGTGCACAGTTTCCACCGTCACCACACCTCCGGCGGCGGCTTCGACGGCGCGACGCGCCTCAGCCAGCAACGGCTCGGTCACGTCCACGAGGACTATCCGGCCGCCTGCTCGCCCGACGAGCTCGCGCGCCAGCAGCACGCTCATGCCACCGGTACCGCAACCGACGTCGACGATCGTCGGCGAATCAGGCAGCTCGGCGGCAAGGCGCAGAGCCGCCAGGGAAAGCGCGTCCGCGTCCAGGGCTTCGGCCAGCTGAAGCCAGCGCAGTCGTTCGCCCCAGTCGATGCCGTCGTGCGCGTGTGCCGCCATGACGACATTCAACACGACCGGCCGGGCGGCCGCGGGTACGAAAACGGGAGGTGGGGAAGGAACGCCTGTCCCTTCCCCACCTCCTCGCCATCAGACCTGGCTGTAGCTTTCGGCGCGCCGAGCCGCCCAGCGGGCGACCCGGTGCCACCGGCGCGCGGCGCGCGGGCCGCTACGTACCCGCTGCCTGCGGACACCCTCTTCGAGGTCTCGTATTCGGGCCTTCGACAGTTCTTCGTACAGCAACATCTCGCTGGTCTCCTCGACCTTGATCTCGTTCAGTTTGGACGGCGCGATGTCCTGGTGGACTGTGCGCGCTTCGTAATCCCTGGTGGTCAGCGGTTCGGCGATCATGCGGCGGCACTCCGCTCACGAACGACCGGCTGCTCGCGCTCGGAGTTGCGCCCGACCGAACGAGGCTCGACGACCCGCTCGGCGACCGCGGGCTCGAGGACCGGGTTCTTCCGGGGCCGGCCACGGGGGCGCTTGCGCGCGACGACGACGCCGCGCTCGAAGATCTCGCCACCCCAGACACCCCACGGCTCACGCCGGGCAAGAGCCCCGGCGAGGCAAGCCGCGCGGACCGGGCAGTCCCCGCAGAAGCCCTTGGCTCGCTCGAGCTCGGCAGGCGACTCGGCGAACCAGAGGTCGGCGTCCCCGGACCGGCAGGGAAGGTCGAGCTCAGGCGAGCTGATCGCGTCGAGCAGGTCGCCGACTCCGGTGTCGGCGAAAACGATGGGTGGCGCCTCCGCGAAGGCGATTGCCGATGACATTTCCATGCTCCTTTGTGTCGCAACGGTTTTCGTAGTGGCTTTGGAACTGGACAAAACTGACCCCTACAGTTGTGCAGCCAAACCTCGTACCCCAAAAAGCACGAAGGCCGCGGATCCGGGTTACCGGTTCCGCGGCCTTCGTGAGCCTGTCGTCCTGACTATGACGTCAGGGACTTCGCTCCCGTAGAGACAACGGAACACGGAACTGCTTGATAGTCGGAAGATCGGCGTCGGCCTGGGCGTAACCCAGGACGACAGCGGTGGTGTGCGCGATGGCCCCGTTGAACGTGGTCCAACGCGACTGCTCCAGGCCCTGATTGGCCCGCGCGGGCATGCCACTCACGAACACGCCGATACCCCGGCGCTTGGCCGGCGGGATTTCGGTGGCGCAAGACAGCAAGGTGCCCGGCTCCGTCGTCTTCATCGAGTTGATCACTTCACCAGCACCACCTTTCGCTGTCACACGCTCAACCGCTCCGCGGCCGACGTTGTCATCCCGATCGTCATCCCCATCCGAGCGCTTCGCGCCCAGTGCATGCAGGTTATGTGCCCTGGGTACGCCAGGGCAACTTATTTTAGAGAAAACTCATCGAAGCTACGAAGATCACCCCTGAGCAGCGGGTTCGCCGCGTGGATCATGGTCGGAACGCGGTCAAGAAGCGACCGAAGCGCGCACGACCTGGAGTACCTCCGCGCCGAAGCGTTCGAGCTTCGTGGCACCGATCCCGGAGATCGCCACCAGTGCCCTGTCGTCGGTCGGGCGCTGCTCGGCGATCGCGACGAGTGTCGCGTCGGTGAACACCACGAAGGCGGGCACCTTGAGCTCGCGGGATCGCTCACCACGCCAGGCCCGGAGCTGTTCGAGCAGACCTTCATCCACATTGGACGGGCAGCGGCCACAGCGGCCCAGCTTGACTTCGAGCGTTTCGAGCAGCGCACCACCACAGACCCGGCAGCGCGCCTTGAGACCGGGCGTCCTGTTCTGCTGGGCGCGGGCGACCCGCGCCGCGGGGTGGTCCTCCGGGATCAGGCCGTAGAGGAAACGGCTGCGGCGCCGGTTTTTGCGACCACCGGGAGTACGCGAAAGCGCCCAGGACAGCCACAGATGTTCGCGCGCACGGGTGACGCCCACATAGAATAGCCGCCGTTCTTCCTCGACGGCGGCGTCGTCGCCGTCGGCATGCGTGATCGGCACCGTTCCGTCGGCCAGCCCGACCAGGAAAACGGCGTCCCATTCAAGGCCCTTGGCCGCGTGGAGGGAGGCGAGGGTGACGCCCTCGACCGTCGGCGGGTGCTGGGCCGCGGCGCGCTGTTCGAGCTCGGCCGCGAAGCGCAGGAGATCCGCGTCCTCGACCGTCGCCGCCAGTTCCTCGGCGAGCTCGACCAGTGCCAGTAGCGCGTCCCACCGTTCCTTGGCCGCGCCGCCGGCCGGCGGCTGCTCGGTGAGGCCGACCCGCGACAGCACGGAACGGACCGTGGTCACCAGGTCGCTGCCGTTCTGGTCGGTGGACGCCATTCGCAGCGCGGACATCGCCTGCCGGACCTCGGCGCGGGCGAAGAACCGCTCGCCGCCACGGACGAGGTAGGGGATGCCGACCTCGGACAGCGACCGTTCATAGGCTTCGGACTGCGCGTTCACCCGGTAGAGCACCGCGATCTCGCTCGCGGCCACGCCACCGTCGATGAGTTCCCGAACCCGCCCGGCGACCGCTGCCGCCTCCGCGGCTTCGTCGTCGTACTCGGCGAAGCGGGGCTCAGGACCTCGCTCCCGCTGCCCGACGAGCTTCAGCCTGGACCCGGCGGGCCGGTCGCGAGCGGCGCCGATCACCTGATTCGCCAGCGCCACGACCTGCGGCGTCGACCGGTAGTCCCGTTCGAGGCGGACGACCGTGGCTTCGGGGAAGCGGCGGGTGAACTCCAGGAGGGGACGGGGGGACGCCCCGCCGAAGGAGTAGATGGTCTGGTTGGCGTCGCCGACGACGGTCAGGTCGTCACGGCCGCCGAGCCAGGCGTCGAGCAGCCGCTGCTGCAGTGGCGTGACGTCCTGGTACTCGTCGACGACGAAACAGCGGTAGCGGTCGCGGAACTCCTCGGCGACCATGCCGTGTTCCTCCAGCACCGCGGTGGTGTGCAGGAGGAGGTCGTCGAAGTCGAGCACCTGGGCGGCGGTCTTGAGCTTCTCGTAGTTGCGGTAGACCTCGGCGACCTGCGTGGCGGGCGCCGGGATGTCCCGCTGGGTGCGCGCGGCGACGAGCGGGTAGTCGTCGGGGCCGACGAGCGAGGCCTTCGCCCATTCGATCTCGCTGGACAGGTCCCGCAGCACCTCGGTCTCGCTGCTCAGACCGGCCCGGTTGGCGGCCTGGCCGACGTACCGGAACTTGTTCTCGAGCAGGTCCCACGGCCGGTCTCCGATCACCCGCGGCCAGAAGTACCGCAGCTGACGGCGGGCGGCCGCGTGGAAGGTCAGCGCCTGCGCGGCGTCGACCCCGAGCCCGCGCAGGCGGGTACGCATCTCGCCGGCGGCCCTGGCGGTGTAGGTCACCGCCAGTACCTGCCCGGCGGCGACGTGCCCGGAACCGACGAGGTGGGCGATGCGATGGGTGATCGTGCGCGTCTTGCCCGTACCCGCCCCCGCGAGTACACAGACCGGCCCCCTCGGCGCGCATGCCGCAGCACGCTGCTCGGGGTCAAGCCCGTCGAGCAGGCCCGGACGAGTCTTCGGTGAAGATGCGCTAGCCACGTCCCCGATCCTCGCAGAGGGGGCCGACGGATCCGTGGCAGGGCACGCGGCCGTATCCTGGCCAGATGGCGGGAACGCAGGACAAGGAAGCTGCCAAGCAGGCGAAGAAGGAGAAGCGCGCGGCGAGCAAGGCTCGGCGCGGGCAGATCTTCGAGGCCTTCAAGATGCAGCGCAAGGAAGACAAGGCGCTCATTCCCTGGATGGCCGGCTCCATCGTGGTCATCGCCGGTGTGGTGTTCGGGATCGGCTTCATCTTCGGCATCGAATGGGCCTTGCTGCCCTTCGGCATCGTTCTCGGCCTGCTCGCCGCCATGATCATCTTCGGTCGGCGCGTGCAGAAGACCGTGTACTCGAAGGCGGACGGCCAGCCCGGCGCGGCCGCCTGGGCACTGGAGAACCTCCGAGGCAAGTGGAAGGTGACCCCGACGGTCGCCGCGACCACCCAGCTCGACGCGGTGCACCGCGTGCTCGGCGGCCCCGGCGTGATCCTCGTCGCCGAGGGCGCGCCGCATCGGGTGAAGGCGCTGCTCGCGCAGGAGAAGAAGCGCGTCGCCAGGCTGATCGGCGAAACCCCGATCTACGACGTGATCATCGGCCACGAAGAGGGCCAGCTTTCGCTGAAGAAGCTCCAGAGCTACCTGATGAAGCTGCCGCGAAACCTGAAGCCCGCCCAGGTCGACGCGCTCGAGGCCAAACTGGCCGCACTGGGCAACCGCGGCGCGGCAATGCCCAAGGGCCCGATGCCCGCCGGCGCCAAGATGCGCAACGTGCAGCGCACCATCCGCCGCCGCTGACCGACCCACCAAACAGCATCAGGGGACCTTTGCTGCCGCTCCGGGCGGCAGCAAAGGTCCCCTGCTTCGTTTTCGCCAGGAAATGTCGGTGGGTAGTCGCACCATGACGGTGTGGGTAGACCGAAGGCCGACGAGTTGGCAGAACTGTTCCCGGGTGGCGTGGCCCCTCGGGCGCACCTGGTCGCGCTCGGCTGGTCGCATTCGAGCATTTCCCGGCGCTGCAGGCAGGGCGGCCAATGGTCGCGGCCCATCCCCGGCGTCATCGCTTTCACCGGTGGCACGCTCACGCGTGGTCAGCTGATGCGGGCGGCGCTGGCTCACGCCGGTCCACGGGCGATGCTCACCGGAATTCCGGCGGCCCGGCTGCACGGCGTGCGCAAGCTGCCGTCCGATCCGCGCGTGCACACCCTGATCGCGCACAAGAGCAAGGTCGCCACCTGGGGCTTCGCCGTCACCGAACGGACGATCCACCTCCCCGAACCGATGACGGTCGACGACCTGCCGGTGGCACCGCTTGCCCGCGCACTGATAGACGCGGCACGTCGCATGAACGATCTGGTGGCAGTACGCGCGATGATCGCCGACGCTGTCCAGAGGGGCCTGTGCGATCCCCGGGATCTCCGGGACGAGCTGGCCCAGGCGAGCACCATCGGCTCGGCGCTGCCCCGCATAGTGGTGGGCGAGATGAACGAAGGAGTCCGCTCGGCAACCGAGCACTCACTTCGACAGGTCGTCGGGCACAGTGGCCTGCCTGCACCCGCCTGGCATGTGGAGCTGCGGGATCCTGCCGGGACGTCCCTTGGTGTCGCAGACGCCTGGTGGTCGAACGTCGGGATGGCCGTCCAGGTGCTCCACAGCGAAGACGCGCTGGAGCCGAACACCCGTGTCGAAGACCGTCAACTTAAAGCCGACGGCCTGATAGTGGTGCCCCTGCACCCGTCACAGCTGCGCAACCAGCCTGTCGTAGCCGTCCAGCAGCTCCGCAACGCCTACCACCGCGCGTCGCAGCGGCCACCACCCAAGGTGACCGTCGACCCGGCTGCTTGAGCGGGCCCGGAGGCAGCAGCAGGGGTCCTTTGCTGCACCTCTGCTCAGCGCATACGCACAACGACAGTGCCGGTCAGCCGGTCGAGCCAGCTTCGGCCGTCGATATTGCGGACAGCGGCCGGGATGATCACGAACGTCAACGCCGTGCGTACGAGAGCACGCCACAAACCGACCAGCGCGGCTCCGTCGAGCCGTCCGACCCGGATGCCGACCGCCCCCATGCCGGGGGTGAAGCCGAAGAAGGCCGCGGAAACGATGGTGATCACCGCCCACACGAGCCCTGACCAGAGGTTGAACGACTGCATCACGGCAGGATCCTGCACATTCGGGTGGACGAACAGCGTCGTCACGAGCGACGCCAGCACCAGGTCGAGGACAAGCCCCAGCAATCTGGCGCCGCCGGCGGCGACCGAACCGACCCCGGTTTCCGGCAGGCCGAGCCGCTCACCACGCCAGCGTTGCGTACCTTCATTACTGGCTGCCACGCCATCGCCGGTTCCGGGCAGCCACTCACCGGTCCATCTCGCCACCCATCCAGGGTATGCCGGTGGCGCTGAGGGTGTTCGCCCTGGTCGGATACCCGGTATCCGACCTCCCGTTAACACCGGCGAAACATTCGGGTGACGGTCGGGCAACACCGCGCTCTTAGCGTGAGCCGAAGAGAGTACTGCCGCCGGCAACGAACGAGAAGGAGTCACCGAGGGTGCCCACTACTCCAGACGACATTCAGCGCCTGATCACCGACGAAAAAGTTGAGTCGATCGACGTCAGGTTCTGCGATCTTCCCGGTGTCATGCAGCACTTCACGGTTCCCGCGAAGGCCTTCACCGAGGATGCGTATGAAGAGGGCCTCGCGTTCGACGGCTCGTCCGTGCGCGGCTTCCAGTCGATCCACGAGTCGGACATGCTGCTCCTCCCCGACCCGGAGACGGCACGCATCGACCCGTTCCGCAAGGCGAAGACGCTTTCGCTGAACTTCTTCGTGCACGACCCGTTCACCCGGGAGGCGTACAGCCGCGACCCGCGCAACATCGCGCGCAAGGCCGAGCAGTACATCGCCGAGTACGGCGTCGCCGACAACGTGTACTTCGGTCCCGAGGCCGAGTTCTACATCTTCGACTCGGTCCGCTTCGACTCCGCCGAGCACGCCTCGTTCCACGAGATCGACTCGGTCGAGGGCTGGTGGAACACCGGTACCGACGAGCCCGGTGGCAACCAGGGCTACAAGACGAAGTTCAAGGGCGGCTACTTCCCCGTCCCGCCGGTCGACCACTTCGCCGACCTGCGCGACGACATCGTCCGCGCCCTGACCGGTTCCGGTTTCGAGATCGAGCGCGCGCACCACGAGGTGGGTACCGCTGGTCAGACCGAGATCAACTACAAGTTCAACACGCTGCTGCACGCTGCCGACGACCTGCAGCTGTTCAAGTACATCGTGAAGAACACGGTCTTCAACGCGGGCAAGACGGCGACCTTCATGCCGAAGCCACTCGCGGGCGACAACGGCTCGGGCATGCACTGCCACCAGTCGCTGTGGAAGGACGGCACGCCGCTGTTCCATGACGAGTCCGGCTACGCGGGCTTGTCCGACACGGCGCGTCACTACATCGGTGGCCTGCTGCGGCACGCCCCGAGCCTGCTGGCCTTCACGAACCCGACGGTGAACTCGTACCACCGCCTGGTGCCGGGCTTCGAAGCGCCGGTCAGCCTCGTGTACTCGCAGCGCAACCGCTCCGCCTGTGTGCGTATCCCGATCACGGGCAACAACCCGAAGGCGAAGCGCGCCGAGTTCCGCTGCCCCGACTCGTCGGGCAACCCGTACCTCGCGTTCTCGGCCATGATGATGGCCGGTCTCGACGGCATCAAGAACAAGATCGAGCCGCCGGACCCCATCGACAAGGACCTCTACGAGCTTCCGCCCGAGGAAGCCAAGAACGTCAAGGTCCTTCCCGGCGACCTGGGCACTGTGCTCGAGACGCTAGAGGCCGACCACGACTACCTGCTCGAGGGTGGCGTGTTCACCCCCGACGTGATCGAAACCTGGGTCGCGCTCAAGCGTGAGCACGAGATCGACCCGCTGCGGCTGCGTCCGCACCCGTACGAGTTCGCGTTGTACTACGACGTGTGACCTTGCGGTAACGCACACCGAGCACGCCGGCGGTGAGGAGCTGAACGCCCTCACCGCCGGCGTTTCTTTTGAGTGCCCGCCGGCGTACTCCTGGGACTA
The DNA here is from genome assembly GCF_035828755.1 of Amycolatopsis sp. H20-H5. Classification (NCBI taxonomy): domain Bacteria; kingdom Bacillati; phylum Actinomycetota; class Actinomycetes; order Pseudonocardiales; family Pseudonocardiaceae; genus Amycolatopsis; species Amycolatopsis sp. H20-H5. Next base: position 50,995 of record NZ_JAYMZS010000056.1, read on the forward strand.
CGGTTCCCGGTATGCACAAACTCGTTGTCCTGTACCCGGCGCCGACCGATCCAGCCCACTTCCGCGAGTACTACGTCTCGACGCACCTGCCGCTGGTCAAGAAGCTGCCAGGGCTGCTCGACTGGCGCTACAGCTTCGAGGTCGCATCCGGCCCGGGCGAATCGCCGTATTTCGCGATCTTCGAAGGCGATTTCGCGGATTCAGCGGCGCTGGGCAAGGCCCTGTCCTCACCGGAGGGTGCGGCGACCCTCGCTGACGTGGAGAACTACGCCACCGGTGGCAGCATCGCGTTGAACTACCCGGTGCACACGGACGAGGGCTGACTACTCCGAGCCGGAGAGCACCTTGGTGTCGACACCGGCCAGTTCGAGGCGGCCCCGAGGATCCGCGACCAGTTTCCGCAGGTCCAGCTCCATGAGCCCGAGTGTGCAGGTGATCTCCGCGGAGAGTGTGCCGTCGAGCTTGTAGATGTTCGAGTCCATGTGAAACGTCTTGCCACTGCCGAACTTGGTCTCGCAGGTGACGTCGACGACGTCACCTGCACGCAGTTCTCGTCGGAAGCTGATGTGCGATTCCAGCAGGACCGACGCGAGCCTGGCGTCTCGCAAGCCTCCGCCAAGAGCTCCGGACAGCTCAAGAAGTTCGAGTCTGGCCACCTCCGCGTACGAGTGGTACACGGAATGGTTGAGATGGCCCAGAGTGTCCAACTCGTAGTGACGCACCTTAATCCGGGTACGAAACGGTTCGCGCTCAGTCACCCGACCACTGTAAGCCGAAGCCCTCCCCATCCTCGCGCAGCGGTATCAAGGCCTCTTTGCTGTCGCCGGGGCAGCAGCAAAGAGGCCTTGATACCACGCCGGGCTGAGTGACTCAGTCCTCATAGAAGAGGCGTCCCACCACGGCGTGCGCCCGGCGAGTGGTCCGGCGGTAGGCGTCGAGGAACTCTCCGGGGTCGTCGTCGGCCGAGTAGCCGAGCACCCTCGCCACCGCGGCGAGGTCGCGTCCCGAACTCGGCACCTCGTCCACTGCCTTGCCGCGGACCAGCATCCCGGCATTGCGCACCCTGGTCGCCAGCAACCACGCCTCGGTCAGGGACTCGACCTCGGCGGGCTCGGCGAGACCTGCCTCCTCGAGCGCGGCCAGGGCTGCCAAGGTGGACGTCGTCCGCAGGCCGGGCACCGCATACGCGTGCTGGAGCTGAAACAGCTGAACCGTCCACTCGACGTCGGCGAGCCCGCCGCGACCGAGCTTGGTGTGCCGGGTCGGATCGGCGCCCTTGGGCATCCGCTCCTTCTCGACTCTCGTTTTGATTCGGCGGATCTCCCGCGCCCGCGTCAGGTCAAGCCCACCGTCCGGGTACCGGAGGGGAGCGATCATCGCGAGGAATCGATCACCCAGATCGGTGTCACCTGCGACGAATCGAGCACGCAACAGGGCCTGGGATTCCCAGACCTCGCCCCAGCGCCGGTAGTAGGCACGGTACGACTCGAGGGTGCGCACCAAAGGCCCACTGCGGCCCTCGGGCCGCAAATCGGCGTCTACGACCAAGGCGGGATCAGGACTGGGAGCTCCCAGCATCTTGCGCACGGTCTCCGCCACCGACGACGCGAACTTCGCCGCTTCGGCATCAGTGACACCTTCCGTCGGCTCACAAACGAACAGCACGTCCGCGTCCGAGCCGTAGCCGAGTTCAGCCCCACCGAGCCGTCCCATCGCGATGACAGCGATGGTCGCCGGAGTGCTCCCCAGCTCGGATTGACGCTGCCGGTACGCGGCGGCCAGCGTCCCCTGCAGGACCGCGACCCACACGCTCGACAAGGACTCGCACACCGCGGGCACGTCGAGCAGGCCCAGCAGATCCGCGCACGCCACCCTGAGCAGCTCGTGCCGACGGAGAGATCTGGCAGCCGTGACGGCCGCGTTCAACCCAGGCTGCCGACGCACCGCAGCACGCAGCGACGTCGCGACGTCCGCGGGGGACCGGCCGGTGAGACGGGCCGGATCGCCCAGCAGCTGAAGCACCTCCGGGGCTCTGACCAGTAGATCCGGCACCAGATGCGAGGAGCCGAGCAAGAACGCCAGCCGCTCGACGACAGCACCTTCGTCGCGCAGCACCCTGAGGTACCAGGGCGTCTCCTCGAGCGCTTCGGACACCTTCCGGTAGGAAAGGAGCCCGCCGTCGGGATCAGGGGTGTCGGCGAGCATTTCGAGCAGGACAGGCAGCAAGGCCTGTTGGATGGAGGCACGGCGGGACATACCCGCTGTCAGCGCCTTGATGTGCTGCAGTGCTCCATCCGGCGCCGCGTAGCCGAGTGCCGCCAGGCGGCTGGTCGCCTGCTTCGTGGTCAGCCGCAACGCCTCGGTCGGCACATTGGCCACGGACTGCAGCAACGGCCGGTAGAAGAGCTTTTGGTGCAACCGCCGGATGCGCTGCAGGTGACGGCGGAACTCGGAGAGCAAAACGTCGCCCTCGCCACGGCCCTTGGCCGGGCGCACACCGCTCGCGCGAGCGAGAATCCGCAGCTCGGCTGAGTCGGAAGCCTCAGGAAAGAGGTGGGTCCGGCGCATTTGCCTCAGTTGGAGCCGATGTTCGATCGTACGCAGGAACTCGTACGAGATGCCGAGCTCCGCGGCGTCCTCGCGGCCGACGTAACCACCTTCACCCAGCGCGGCGAGGGCATCCATAGTGGACGGAGACCGCAGCTCGGGGTCGACGCGGCCGTGCACGAGCTGAAGAAGCTGGACGGCGAACTCGACGTCCCGCAACCCACCCCGGCCGAGCTTGAGCTCGCGTTCCGCGTGTTCGGCGGGCACATGTCCTTCGACGCGGCGGCGCATCTTCTGCACTTCGGAGACGAAGTTGTCGCGATCCGCGGCCGACCACACCATGGGCGCGACCATCTCGGCGTACTGGCGGCCCAGGCCCGCGTCTCCGGCGACCGGCCGGGCCTTGAGCAGCGCCTGGAACTCCCAGGTCTTCGCCCATTTCTTGTAGTAGGCGGTGTGACCTTCAAGTGTGCGGACCAGCGCGCCGGCTTTGCCTTCCGGACGCAGCGCGGCGTCGACCTCGAAACAGGCCTTGCCGACCACTCGCATCATGGTGCTGGCAAGCCGGGTGGCTGCCTGCAGATCACCCTCGCCGACGAAGATCACATCGACATCGCTGACGTAGTTCAGCTCGCGTCCGCCACATTTGCCCATGGCGATGACCGCCAGGCAACCCTCGGTGGTCGAGCCGGTCTCTGTTTCGGCGACGGCGATGCCCGCTTTGAGCGCGGCTTCCGCCAGGATGGTCAGCTGGCTGGCGACCTCGGCATAGGGCGGCTGCTCGAGCCCGGGTTCGACGAGATGTCCGAGATCCGCGGCGGCGATGCCGAGCAGGAGACCGCGGTACCCGGCTCGCAGCACATGTTCCGCCTCGTTTCCGGTGACCGTCGATTCGCCGTCACGCCGCAGTCGGGCAAGCAGGGTGTCCGCGTACTCAGCCGGATCCGTGCATTTCTTGCCGAGCAGGCCACGCCACTCGGCCGGATTGGCGGCCAGGAAATCCGCGAGCGCCGTGGACGTGCCGAGCACACCGATGAGGCGCCCGCGAAACGTGCGATTCGCACGCAACGCCTGGTCGAGCTCATCCCAGCCGGCTTCGTCGGCTTCGCGGATACGATCGAACCCCCGCAGGGCGAGATCCGGATCGGCGGATCGGGAGAGCGCCACGAGCACATCGGCCGCGGACTCCACCGGCCCGCCCTCGGCCCACCAACCGGCAGCACGCAGCTGCCCATCGGCACGGACATCGGTGAAGCCGTACCTCGCCGCGGACGCGGTCGGCCGAACACGCTCTACCATCGCCCACCACCGTAGCGGGCCTCACCCACCCCAACATCCGGGCGCGCGGAGCAGGGGACCCTTACTGCCGCGCGGCGGGAGCAAAGGTCCTTTGCTCCCGCTTCAGGCGGCGAGTTGGCGGGGTTCGGGATCCGGGGCCGAGGGTTCCGGGACGTGGAAGCTGTGGGCCGTGACCGGGCGCCGCCTGGAAAGCACGTAGATGGTCACGCCGATGGCGATTCCGCCGGCGCCGACACCGATGGTGCCGGCGGTGCCGAGCGACGCCAGCTTGCCCGCGATCGCGCCCATGACCGCAGCGGCCGGCAGCGTGAACAGCCAGGCCACCACCATGCGGCCGGCCATCTTCCAGCGCACCGGCGCTTCCTTGCGGCCGACACCCGAGCCGATGATGCCGCCGGAGCACACGTGCGTGGTCGAGAGGGGAAAGCCGAGGTGCGAAGACACCAGGATGACCGCGGCCGAACTGGTCTGCGCGGCGAACCCTTGCGGGCCTTCGATGTCAGTGAGTCCCCTGCCCAGGGTGTAAGTGATCCTCCAGCCGCCCAGGTAGGTGCCCAGCGCGAGTGCGCAGGCAGCGCTGATGATCACCCAGGTGGGCGGAGCGGAACCGGGCGCAAGACTGCCCGCGCTGACCAGGGTCAAGGTGATGACACCCATGGTCTTCTGCGCGTCGTTCGTCCCGTGGGCGAGGGAGACCAGCGAAGCCGAAATGACCTGGCCGGTCCGGAATCCCACGCCCCCGCCGCGACGGCGCACGATGAATCGGTAGACGAGATAGGTCGCGGTCATGGCGACCAGTCCGGCGATAACCGGGGATACGGCCGCGGGGATAAGGACTTTCTCCACAATCTTGCCGAAATGGACCGAATCCGCCCCGACCGAAACCCAAGTGGCGCCGATGAGCCCGCCGAACAGTGCGTGCGACGAGCTGGACGGAAGGCCGACGAACCAAGTGAACAGGTTCCAGACGATCGCACCGATGAGACCACCGAACACGATGGACGGCCCGACCTTGGTGTCGTCTACCAGACCACTCGAAATCGTCTTGGCCACCTCGACCGACAAGAACGCTCCGACGAGGTTCAACACCGCCGAAATCGCTACCGCCACCTTCGGGCGCAGCGCCCCCGTGGCGATCGATGTCGCCATCGAGTTCGCCGTGTCGTGGAACCCGTTGGTGAAATCGAAAATGAGGGCCGTGGCGACAACGAGCACGACCAGCAGCGAGGGCTCCACCCCGACCTCCGAACCCTTGAGACTCCTTCCGCAAGGTACCTGACGGGTGACGTCAACCGTTAAGGCGCCGTCTGGATGAAGGCTTTTCCGCGTTAAACCAATGGCAAGGTGTGTTGACCGCTCGCAGCCGGCGTGATGCGTCCCATCGCCAACTGGACGAACCTGTGCACGAACGGCCGCCAGGTCTCGGCGATGTCAGCGTGTACTCGCGTCAGCGTCTCGACGTCCAAGGCACCCGGACGGGTGAACTCGGCCATCTCCGGCTCATCCTCGGCCCACTGCCGGACGAGCGCGGAGGTGGTTTCGATGTGGAACTGGACGCCGTAGGCACATCCGTTGAGGCGAAACGCCTGATGGGCATAGCCCGGCGCCGACGCCAGCAGTTCGGCGCCCGCGGGCAGGCGGGTGATGACGTCGTTGTGAAACTGCAGCACATCCTGCATGAGTGGCATTTCGGCGAACAGCGGATCCGTCCACGCGACGTCCTTCTTCGACACGAGCGCCGGCCCCACCTCAGGCCCACGATCGCCGACCTCGACTCGCCCGCCAGTCGCGACGGCCAGCAGCTGGGCACCCAGGCAAATGCCCAGGGTCGGAAGGGCCGCGCCCGCCGCGGCCGAAAGGAGACGGCGTACCTCCGGCAGCCACGGATGGGGCCCATCGTCGTGCGCCCCCATCCCGCCGCCGAGACAAACAACGCCGGCATAGCCCTCAAGATCGCGGGGAAGGTCCTGGCCAGGAGGTAGGCGGATGTCGAGTTCGGCACCGGCCTCGGACAGCCAGTCACCGAGCGGGCCGATGGGATCCGATTCATCGGGCTGAATGATCAACAGTCGTGGTGCGGTCACCGGTCCAGCCTACGACCGTGCAGCAGCGGAGCAAGGGACCTTTGCTCCGGCCGCAAGCGATAGCAAAGGTCCCTTGCTCCTGCCGGCCGGGCTGGGCTGGTGTTTTGGGCATGAAAAAACGTCCGTGCCCTGGGAGAACTTTGGGTTCTCGACCGGGGCACGGACGTCTTTTAATTAGTGTTCGGCGGCGTCCTACTCTCCCACAATCCTTCGACTGCAGTACCATCGGCGCTACCAGGCTTAGCTTCCGGGTTCGGAATGGGACCGGGCGTTTCCCTGGCGCTATAACCACCGTAACT
>NZ_JAYMZS010000057.1:0-53910 GCF_035828755.1 Amycolatopsis sp. H20-H5
TCGCCGTGGTGATCGCCGCGACCACGACCAGCCCGGTCGCCCACGCCGGGAGGGCCTGCCCGCTCAGCGTCAACAGGATGCCGTTGGGGTCGGTCGTCTTCGGCAGCGTCAGCACCGCGGCGAACCCGAGGATCATGGGCAGCAGCAAGCAGATGGCGTAAACGGGCATCCAGGTGTAGTTGCGGCGCAGCACATCCGGACCGCGGGCCGACATGGTGGCAGGCCACGTGTGCGGCAGGGTCATCAGGCCGACGCCGATGGCCGAGACCAGCATGCTGGTGATGAACCAGGTCTGGTCCTGGGGTCCGGAGTGGATGGTCAGCAGCCGCGGGTGCAGTTCGCTGATCTTGCGGAACACCCCGGGGATCCCACCGGCGAAGTGGGCCGGAACGGCGATGATCAGCACCACCAGCACGACCAGCATGATCCCGTCCTTGAAGTACGACGTCGTCGCCACCCCGCGCAGGCCCGCCCACAGCACGAACGCCACCACCAGCACCGAACCGGCCACCATCGACCAGGTGCTGGACGCCGCGTCGCCGGTGACCAGCCGCACGATCAGGCCCAGCCCGGTGATCTGCAGTTGCAGATATGGCAGCACGAACAGCACGCCGAGCACGGCTGAGACCGTCCCGAGCAGCTTGCTGCCGTACCGGTCTTCGAGGAAGTCTCCCTGTGTGAGGTAGCCGTTGCGCTTTCCCAGCGTCCAAAGCCTTCTGGCCAGGAAGAACAGCAGGATGTAGCCGATCGGGACGTACGGCAGCGCGTACATCGCGGCCACCCCGCCGCCGAACGCCAGCCCCGCCATGCCGAGGAAGGTGAACGTGGTGAAGATTTCCCCCGCCTGCAGGAACCACATCGCGAGCGGGCCGAACTTCCGTCCGCCGACAGCCCATTCGGCCAAGTCCGCGGTCGGCCTGCGGCGGCCCGCGAAGCCCAGCACGCCGATCAGGGCGATCCCGGCGAACGTCATGACGAGGATCGTGGTCATTACTCGTCCCCCTCGTCCGGTCGCTCCCGGCGCATGAGCCGCTCGGCCGCGAGGAGGGCGGGCGTGCACAGGAGGCACCAGGCGGCGCCCCAGACGAGCATTCTGGGCAGGCCGAGCCACAAGCCGGTCGTGTTGACGAAGGGCAGGAACGGCATCAGCGCCAGCGCGAGCGCCGGGATCGCCGGTATCAGGTGGTAAGGGCGCATCGGCGCCTCCTCTGGTGCGTGGTCTCCGAGACAAGGTGCAGAGCGGAAGTCAACCTCAGCGCGCCCGCTCAGCGGGTGGCCGCGGCCGACGTTCCCCCGTTCGGGTTGGTGAAGCCGACCAGGATCCGGCCGGTGGTTTCCGGCAGCGGGGTCAAGCCCGGCGACACCGTGATCACCCGGCGATCGAGCACCTTGCCCGTGTTGTCCACAGTGAACACATGTGCCGTGCCGTTTTCCCCCGCGGCCAGGAAACCGGGGCCGAGCCACACCGGCTTGGCCGCCGGGGCACCGCCGAGCGGGAAGCCCGTGCGCACCGCCTGGTCGATCGACTGCGGTGAGTCCACCGAGGCAAGCACCTCGAGCGGCAGGACGGGCGCGGGCGGCGCGACCGGCCGGTCCGCGGGTGGCGTGTAGCCCGGCAGGCTGGCCCGGCCCCAGCGGTACGGGTCGCCCTGCACCCCGCCCCAAGTCGACCAGCCGAGCCGGGTCTTGCCGGTCTTGTCCTGGGTGTCGGAGTCGTACACCAGCACGTTCAGCCCGACGCCGGCCGGATCGATCGCCCCGGGCAGCGCGGACATCGGCACGGCCACCTCGACGCTGTAGCCGTGGTAGGGCGAGCTGACTTTCGACGCCACCCGCACGCCGGTGGCCGCGCCCTGGCGATTGTCCGCGTCGCGGACCCCACAGGGCGGCCCGCCGGCGGTGACCGGAAGCGCCGCGAGTTTGAACGTGGTCGACGTGTTCTCCGACGTGCCCCGCGGGTCGACCGTCAGCTCGATCGAATCGGTGCGCCAGTGCCGCTTGCAGTCCGTCACCGCGTCGAGTCGGGTGCCGAGCTTGTCGTCGGTGACCGTGACCAGCGCGTAGAGCGTGTCGTCCCGCCACGAAAGCCGCGCCGTCGCGGAACAGTCCTGAGTGGACGCGCATTCGGTGCCTTCCCAGCGTGACGAGACGTTCAGCGGCGGCCCGGGGTACTCACCCGATCCGGCGACGCCGTCGATCTGGGGTGCGACCGCCGCCATGGGCACCGTCGTGGACGGGACCAGCTCCAACGCCCCTCGCGCCGACCCTGCCAGAGCCCCGTCCGGCTTGACGTGCACGGTGTACTGGTGATCGCCGCCCCGCATTCCGGTCGGCAGCGCGGCATCTGTGTTGCGCACGGAGAACCGGACCGTCTTGCTCGCCCCCGGCGCCAAACTCTGGAACGGCTGGTCCGCTCCGGCGGTGAAGCCCGCGGGCGGCGTGATGCCGACGGTGCCGGAGTAGGCCTGCTGTCCCCGGTTCCGGACGGTGATGTCGAGGTCGCGGCGGCCGCCGACGGGCATCGCCTGAACCGCGGGTACTCGGTCCGCCAGCTCCGGATGTCCCGCCGCGCGTGCCCAGTCCTGGTACTCGGCCAGTTGCGGCAGCAGCGCGGGCTCGGCGACCACGGGCGAGACGACCTCAACGAGCGCCTCGCTGCTCCCGGACCGTCCGTTGTCCCGCGACAGGGTGACGGGTAGCCGGACCTTGCCCGGCTGGGCGTCGGCAGGGGCGGTGACGGTGAACTCCCGGCCGCCGCCGGTCACCGTCCAGCCTGCGGGCGCCGAAAGCGACACACGGCCGGGTGATGCCGTGACGCCGACCTTGACCGATGAACCCGGGGTCATCGTGTACTGGGCGGGTTCGGCGGACAGTGTCGTGCCCAGCGGGAGTGCCCCCGGCAGGAGCGCGCCTTCGAGGAGCCCATCGGCGTCCCTGCTGTCCACGCGGTAGGGCACACGACTCGCTACTTGGGTGAAGTACTCACAGCCGAGCTGCGCCGGATCCTTCGGAGCGTCCGGGAAGGACGCCCAGCCTTGGCTGGCGTACTCCCGTTGCGCCTCCTTCTCCACCTGCGCCCAGGTCTCGCCACCCGGGGACCGCCGTCCCGGCCAGACACCCCACGTCCGGTCGGTGGGCTCGTCGGGGGTGAAGTCGCCGACGCAGGCCGGGCCGAGGTTCCGGCCTCCCCGCAAGCCGTCGGTGAACAGTCGTGACACCGCCCAGGTCCGCAGGTGCTCGCCCGTCAACTGCTCCGGATACGAGGAAGGGTCGGCGGCCGCGTGGTAGGCCGCGATGGCCAGCCGCGCCGCGAACTGGTGGTTGCCGTGGTTGCCAGGCGTTGGCGCCGGATCCATGGTGAAGACCACTTTCGGCCGCGTCTCGCGGATCACCCGGACCAGCTTGCCGAGAGTGTCCTCCTGGCCCCAGGCCTGTGCCGTCAGCGGTGAGCTGACGGTGTAGAAGAAATCCGGCTTGTCGAGGTTGAGCACGTCGCCGATATCCGCTTTGGCGACCGCGCGGCGTTCCTCCGCCTCCCGGATCATGCCGAGCTCCGGGCCCTCCTGCGGGCCGACGGCGCTCCCGCCGCCCTCGCCGCGGGTGATGGTGACCACCCCGGTGCGGAGCCGGTGTTCGGCGTTCAGCCTGCCGAACGTGGCGAGGCTGAAGGCTTCGTCGTCCGGGTGCGCGCCGACGTACAGCACGTCGAGGTGTGCGGGACCCGATCCCTGCGAAGCCCGGGTGACGGGTGTCGCGAAGAAGAGTGCCAGTACCGGCAGGAGAACAGCCCAGCGCATCACAGGTTTCTTGACCATGTCGTCTATCCCTTAAGCGAGCCGTCGACCAGCCCGCGGATGAAGTGCCGTTGAAGGAACAGGTAGAGCAGCACCACCGGCAACGCGACCAGCACGGACGCGGCGGCGAGCAGGGAAACGCTCGTGGTGGCCTTGCCGGAGAAGAACTGCAGGCCGAGCGGCGCGGTGCGGAGTGCCTCGCTGGTGATCATCACCCTGGCGAGCAGGAACTCGTTCCACGTCCACATGAACACCAGCACCACCAGCGTCACCAGCGCCGGACGTCCCATCGGCAGCAGCACCCGCCAGAGCGTCTGCCAGTGCCCGGCGCCGTCGAGGCGGGCCGCCTCGACCACGGCCCGCGAGGTGGAGGCGAAATAGGTGCGCATCCAGAACGCACCGAAGGCCACCGATTGCGCGACCTGCGGGAGGATCAGGGAGAAGTACGTGTCGGTGAGCCCGAGGTCTCGAAGGTCGAAGTACAGCGGGACGACGACCGCCTCCCCTGGCACGGTCAACCCCAGCAGGAGCAGCGCGAAGAGGAGGCCGCGGCCGCGGAATCGCATGGTGCCGAAGGCGTAGGCCGCCAGTACCGAAAGCACCACCGTCGAAACGACCACGGCGACACTGACGATCAGGCTCGACGTCAGGTAGCTGCCGAATCTGGCCTCGGTCCAGGCCGCCGCGAAGTTCTCCCAGTGGATTCCGCCCTGGCCCAGTTCGGTCGAGCGCAGTGCGGTGACCAGGATCGCCGCCATCGGGTACAACGCGAAGAGGGTGAAGACGATCAGCACGGTGTACGTGCCCGCGCGTTCCGCCCTGGAGGTTTTCATGCTCGCTGTCCTCCGGTGATCCGCGTGATGGCGAAGGTGATGGAGAAAGCGAGCACGGTGATCACGATCCCGATCGCGGCGGCCGAGCCGACCTGTCCACTTTGGAACGCGCGGTGGTAGATCTCGTACGCGGGCACGGTGGTGGACCCGCCCGGCCCGCCGAGCGGGGTCATGATGTACACGAGGTCGAACGTGCGCAGCGCCGCGATGACCGTCAGCGTCAGCGCGACGCCGATCTCGGCGCGCAGCGCGGGCAGGATGACGGCGCGGAACTCGGTCCGTGCCAGGGCACCGTCCAGGCGGGCGGCGTCGAACAGCTCACCGGGGATCTTGCCGATGCCGCCGAGGAACAGCACGGTGGCCAGCCCGGTCTGCACCCAGGTCCCGACGACGCCGACGGCGAGCAGTGCCGTGCTCGAGTCGCCGAGCCAGGCATGGGCCAACCCGTCGAGCCCCACGGCTCGCAAGACGTCGTTCAGCGCGCCGTCCGGCGAGAAGATGCGTTGCCACGCGACGGCGACCACGACCATCGCGACGACCTGCGGCAGGAAGAACGCGGTCCGGAAGAAGGCGAGCCCCCGCACCTCGAACCGGTGCAGCGCGGTCGCGAGGACCAAACCGATCGATACCGGCAGCGCGGCGAAGAAGACGAGGAGAACAGCGACATGGCCGAAGGCCGCGATGACGCCTTCGCCGTCGACCAGTGCCGCGTAGTTTCCCAGCCCGATCCACCGGCCGGGGGTCAGCCCGTCCCAGTCGAACAAGGACAGCCATCCGCTGTGCAGCAACGGAATCAGCAGGAAGACGGCGTAGACGAGGAAAGCGGGCAGAATATACAGATATCCGACCCGGCGTGGCTCACCGGCCGCCATGACTTGCGTCCAGATCCGCCTGCAACTTGTCCAGGAAGCCGTTCAGCGTGAGCTGGCCGCTCATCAGCTGCTCGACGCCGCCCGTCACCACTTCGTAGGCGTCGTTGGTGGCGTAGTCCAGGTACGGGATCATCGCGTTCGACGAGGACGCCTTCAGCCAGCCGTCGAAGACCTCCCGCTGTAAGCCCGTCGCCGGTTGGCCCGCCACGTCGAACACGGGCAGGCCGCCGTTCTCCGCCTGGACCTTCATGGCCTCGGCCGAGGTGATGAAGTCGAGGTAGGCCGCCGCCGCGTCCGGGTTCTTGGTCTTCGCACCGATAGCCCAGGGGATCCCGGTCCCGCCGGTCACGCTGACCTCGCCGTTCGACTGCGGTGGGGGAAGCAGGAAACCGACCGAATCGTGCATGGAGGACCGCAGGTCGGGCATGAGCCACGTGCCGTCCACATGGAAGAGCCCTTCGCCCTTCGTGAACTTCGCGGCGGAGTCGTCGCCCTTGAGACCGGCGAACCCCGGCGTCAGATAGCTCCGGCCGACCCAGTCGAGCAACTGCTGCGCGGCCATCCGGTTCGCTTCGGTCTTCCAGGACGCACCGGGGCGCCCGGTCGCCAGTCCGAGCTGCTCGTCCGGGCCGCCGAACCGGTGCATGCCCAGCGTGAACAGGTGCGGTGCGGCGCTCTTGTCCAGGTTCCCGAGCTGGATCGGCAGCACACCGGCGGCTTTGGCCTTGGCCAGTGTCGCGTCGAACTCGCCCCAGGTCTTGGGTGGCTGCAGGCCGAGCTTGGCCAGGATCGTCTTGTTGTAGTAGATGCCGACCAGTTCCCCGGTCTGGGGGACGCCGTACAGGTTGCCCTCACCGAGTACGTCTCCGGTGTCCGGGTAGGTGGCCAGCCGCCACACCGGCTCGGGGAACCGCCGCTCCCAGCCGTAAGCCCGCGCGAAGCCGTTGAGCGGCAACAGGAGCCCGGCCTTCACGAACGCGCCCATGTCCTGCTTGCCGTTGTTCACCTGGACGACGTCGGGGGCGTCGTTGCCGGTCAGGCCGAGTTTGAGGGTGCTGCGCAAGTCGTCGAACGAGCGCGGGACCCGGTTGAGACGCACGTTCGGGTAGCGACGCTGGAACTGCTCGTTCAGTGTGGTGATCTGCTTTTCCTGGCCACCACGAACTTCCTGGTCCCAGATGGTGAGCGTCACCTGCCCCATGGCGGCGACGTCCTTCTTGACATCGCCTGCCTGCCGGTTGACCGGTCGCGAGCCGGAGGAACCGGGGGCGCAGGCCGCGAGGACGAACATCGCGGCCAGCGCGGCGAACGCGAGCTTCTTCACGCGATACCTCGCAGGCCGATGGTCGCGCTCGCCCGCCGCACCCGCGTTTCGCCCCGGCTGCGCAGGAGTTCGTCGAGGAACGCGTACCCCTGCAACGCGCTCTCGTCCCGCCTGCCCACGAGGCTCCACCACGCCGCGATGTCGCTCCACCCGGGCGCCGACTGCGAACCGCCGAAATGCTGGACGGACAACGCGGCGCACACGTTCGCGAAATGGACCCGGTCGCTCAGCGGCCAGCCTGCCAAGGTGCCCACGACGAATCCGGCGCCGAAGACGTCACCGGCGCCGGTCGGATCCAGCGCGGCGACGTTCAAGCCGTGCACTTCCGCCGTTTCGCCCGTGGCGGAGTCCACCGCGTAGGCACCGTTCGAGCCGCGGGTCACCACGACCACCGGCACGATCTCCGCGAGCTTCGCCGCGGCTGCCTTCACATCGTCGCAACGCGTGTAGGCGGTGGCCTCCACACTGTTGGGCAGGAAGACGTCGTACCCGTCGAGCATCTGCCGCAGAGTGGCAGCTTCCCAGCGCTGGGTGGGATCCCAGCCGACGTCGGCGAACAGCAACGAACCCTGTTCTTTCGCGGTGCGTACCCAGTTGTCGGTGTGGAGGTCAACGTGCACGAAACAAGACCGGGTGCGGGGTGGCGGCGTCAACAGGTCGTCAGCGGTCACCGGGGCCGGATGGCCGTGCGTGACCATGCTGCGATCTCTTTCCACCGCCATCGAAACCGTCAGCGGTGAATGCCAGCCGTAGAAACGGCGTGAATGGCTGAGGTCCACACCTTCCTGTCCGGCGAGCACCTCCCAGCAGAAATCACCGTAAGCGTCCTCGCCGAATGCCGCGGCCAGCCCAGTGTGCAAATTCAGGCGGCGCAGCGCGACGGCGAGGTTGGCGATTCCGCCGGGGCTGGAGCCCAGTCCGGTGGCCCATACTTCGGTTCCGCACTTTGGTAGCTGGGGTAATCCAGCGAAGATGATGTCGAGGAACACGGTGCCGGACAGCAAAACGTCCAACTCCGGCTCGGCGGGATCTGGCATCGGTTGAGCTCCTCTCCGAACTCGTGCAGTCTGCACCGGAAAGCACAAGAATGACAAGGTGTGACTAATAATAATCGGCAAGAGCAGCCGATACGCAGCGAAATGAATGATAATGTCTTTTTGTGCTTTCGCAGCGGCGTCACGCCGAAATCCTCCGCATCCTCGCCCGCGACGGGACGGTGTCGGCCGCCCAGCTTTCCCGTCAGCTGGGAGTGAGCAGTGCGACCATCCGGCGTGACCTGATCGTCCTCGAACAGGAGGAGAGACTCAGCAGGGTGCACGGCGGTGCGGTGCTGAACCCGGCGGCCGAACCCTCCTTCCGGCAGGTCGCCCGCGCTGAATTCGGCGGGAAGGAGGCGGTCGCCGATGCCGCCGCCACGATGATCCGCGACGGCGACTCGGTGCTGCTGGACATCGGCACGACGGTCCACCTGCTGGCCAGCAGACTGCACGGCCGCGCCATCACGGTGCTGACCAGCAATCTCGCCGTCTACGAGGAACTGGCCGACGATCACGCGGTGGATCTGGTCCTGCTGGGCGGGATGGTGCGGCGCAACTATCGTTCCACGGTGGGGTTCCTGACCGAGGACGCGTTGCGGCAGGTGCGTGCGAACCGGCTGTTCTTCGGAACCAGCGGAGTCCGGGCCGACGGCTCGGTCATGGACGACACCGTGGTCGAGGTCCCGCTCAAGCGCGCCATGCTGGCCGCCGCGGACCAGGTGGTGCTGCTCGCCGATTCCGGCAAGTTCCCCGGGCGGGGGCTGGGCCGGGTGTGCGGCATCCCGGAGATCGACATCCTGGTGACGAATGCCGGCTCGGGAGTGCCGGTGCTCGGACTGATGAGAGAGGGCGGGGTCACCGTGATCGAGGCATGAAGCTGGTCATCTTGGGCGGGGGTGGATTTCGGGTTCCCTTGGTGCACCAGAGTTTGCTGTCCGATCCCGGCCGCATCGTCGACGAACTCGTCCTCCACGACCTCGCGGGTGATCGGCTGCGAGCGATCCGCGCGGTGCTCGATCAGCAGGCGGCCGGACGGGCCTGGCGGCCACGGGTGCGCGCGACGACGGATCTGGCCGAGGCCCTCAGTGGCGCGGACGTGGTGTTCTCCGCCATCCGGGTCGGTGGGCTGCACGGCCGGTGCGTCGACGAGCGAGTGGCGCTCGCGCAGGGCCTGATCGGGCAGGAGACCGTGGGGCTCGGCGGCATCTGCTACGCGCTGCGCACCGTTCCGGTGGCGCTGAAGATCGCCAGGAAGATCGCCGCGCTGGCGCCGGACGCGTGGGTCATCAACTTCACCAACCCCGCGGGGGTGATCACCGAGGCGATGTCGTCGGTGCTCGGCGACCGCGTGATCGGCATCTGCGACTCACCGGTCGGTCTGTGCCGTCGCGTCGCGGGCGCGCTGGGCCTGCCCTTTCAGGACCTCCGGTTCGACTATCTCGGCTTGAACCACCTCGGCTGGCTGCGAGCCGTGTGGGCAGGCGACGACAACAGGCTGCCTGAGCTGCTGTCTGATGAAGCCGCGTTGACTTCGTTCGAGGAGGGCAAACTCTTCGGCCCGAACCTGCTGCGCGCACTCGGCGCCATTCCCAACGAGTACCTGCACTATTACTACTTCCGGCGCGAAACACTCCAGCAAATGAGGCAGCAGCACGTGACCCGCGGCCAGTTCCTGCGGACCCAGCAGCAATCCTTCTACCTGCGCGTCGAGGATGCACCGGACGTCGCGCTGCGAACGTGGCAGGCCACGCGAGCGGAGCGTGACAGCACTTATCTGGCCGAAGCCAGGGCTGTCGCCGGTGCCGAGGAGCGCCAGGCGTGTGACGTCGACGGCGGAGGCTACGAGCAGGTCGCGCTCGCCCTGATGGCCGCACTCATGACCGATCGTCCCAGTACGCAGATCCTCAACGTGCGAGCGGGCGGCGCCGTGCCAGGAATGGACGAGAACGCGGTGGTCGAGATTCCCTGCACGGTGGACGCCAAGGGGCCGCGCCCGGTGCCGGTGGCCACTGTGGACCACCACAGCCTCGGCCTCATGCATCAGGTGAGAGCCGCGGAACGGGCCGCCATCCGCGCGGCGACCACCCGAAGCCGCGAGCAGGCGCTGTACGCCATGGTCACCCATCCCCTGGTGGATTCGGTCGCGGCCGCCGAACGGGCACTGGACGGCTATTGCCGTGCCTTTCCCGAACTGGCCGACCTTGCCCGGTTCCGGTGATGTCTCGAGTTCGCGGGGCAAAGTCCATCGCGTCGAGCAGGAAGAACTCCCCGATGGCCGGGATCATGATAGATAAATTACCACCGTGCCAACCAGGCTATTTCACCATCGCCGGTTGACTGCCCCAAATCCTGTCGATACTTTGTTGCTGGCAAATTCCGATAATTCGAATTCCAAAAGGTGAGAAATCTTGCGAAAGTACCTGAGTCAGGCCCTCGTGGTAACGGCTGTCACCGCAGCCGCCTCGGCAGTACTCGTGCTCGGTGGTGGGACTGCTTCCGCCGCTCCCGCCAGCGCGGGGCAGTGCAACGAGGGCCAGTTCTGCATTTGGCAAGGATCGAACTACAGCGGTCGCTTCGATCGCATGTACCCCAGCTACGGAGACGGTTGCGGCGAGACGCCGTTCAGAGCAGTTTCGGTTTGGAATCGCAGTGGCGTGACGGTGGAGGTCTTCCACGGTTCGAACTGTTCGGACGGCGGCACGCCGATCTACCCTGGCGAGTACCACGCCGGTGGTGACTACTTCAACAGCAATTGGTCATAGTGGCTCCCTGTCTCGGGGTGTGACAGGGAACGTCGGCCGTGTCAGGATCCGTGTTTCGGCTCCTGGCACGGCCTTTTCCCTGGGACAGGGATGGTTTTTCGGGTGGTACACAGGGCATGCCGGTATCCGTTTTCCCATGATTAGCTGGCAGCTTGTGCGGTTTTCCACGGGGAATACGCTGTCCGCGTCCGAGACACCGGATCTCCGACGATGAGCCGCGGGCGCAAGCCGATCTTTCGGCGTCGCGGCCCTCCCTGTTCCACGACGACACCCAGCCTCTGCCCGCGCTGGAGGTGGCGCCCGGCCGCTGTCGAGTTCCGTCTCCGTTTCGGCTGACGACACGGCCGCCAGGTCGCCGGAAAACGTTCCGGCCCCGGCGAAGCGGCGAACCGAGTCGGCCTCCCGCGGTACGCCGGTCTGGCCGGGCTGAAGCCGGATGAGCACGGCGTGGGTGCTCGTGCAGCGGAACATGCATCCGTCGTCGGCGGAACAACGTGCAACAAAAGAATCGCCAAAATACGATGGCCGATCCCGCTTGATAGCGCGTGAACAGCTTATTGGAACGCGCTTTTGCTGTTAGCGTTGCCGCCAGACTGGTGCCGGGGATAGCTCGCAGAGATGGGAGCGAGGAAGAATGACTGAGGAGAACAGTGCGGTCCGCGGCCATTTGACCTGGATCACCGCCGCGAAAGAACCGGTCGATCATGCGGTCTCCGAGACCGGGCTCGCCTGTGGTATCGCGGCTGGCGGCGTTTTCCTCGCCCTTTGCGGCCTGTGGTTCGGTGCCGCGTCGATGGCCGCCGAGCCTGGCGGCGTGTGCGAGGCGTGCCACGCCGTGGTGGCTCCCCCTGTCCCGGAGCCCCGCCGTCGTCCCGCCGCGCACCGTCCACTGTGGCGCCGCGTGGTGACCGTGAAAGGCCCTTGGCGGGGGATCGGAGCGTGAGAACGCCAGCGTCACCGTGGGCCGACGAGCGATGTCGCGCCGTACGCGGGGAGGCTTTGCAGTACGTCGCGAACGGCTGGGGTGTCGTCCCCGGTTCCGTGTGGAACGGCAGGCGCTACACCCTCGGGCATTGCCCGAGCTTCGTCGACGGCCTGGTCCCGGTCACCTTGTCCGGCCGGACACTGCGCTCGGCGCGTGAGGTCTGGTCGTGGTGGTCGGTGGCCCCGTACGGGGTGCTGATCAGGGCGGAGGAGGACGTCGCGGTGCTCACCGCGCCGAGGAGTCTCGTGGTCAGGGCACTGAAGCGGCACCATCCGGCGATCCGGCGCTGCCCGGTCATCCTGGGTCCCTTCGGCGCCCGGCTGCTCGTGTCCCGCCAGACGCCGCTGAGGAAAGAGCTGCGGGACGATCTGCTCGTGGGCATGATGCCGGCGACCTCGTGTGTCGCGTTGCCGCCCACGAAGGTCCCCGCCGGTTCGCTCAGCTGGCTCCGTGACCCCAGCGAACTCGGGTACCGGCCGGGCAACGCCGACGCGGTCCAGATCGCGCTCGTCGATGCTCTCTGAATACGGCTCTCTGAATACGCTCTCTGAAAGGACGACGCCCTGAAGGCCACCATGACAGCGTTAAACGCCGTGAAGGCTCCCATCAGGGCACACGGCAAGCCTGGGGTGGCGACTGAAGGGGACGCGGCCCCAGGCGCCAAACTGGACGACATGACATCAGTTTCCGGACGCCTTCTGAAATACGGCTCTCTGAGTTACGCCTTGCGGGATCGCACCGTCCGTTCGTGACCGATCGCCACCGTCAGCATGTGGCGCAGGCCAGGGCTCAGCTTCCTGGCCGCCTCGGTCGCTCGCGCCATCGAGCTCCCGCGGACCACGCAGCCCAGCTCCATGAACCGAGCGGCGAGCCACAGCGCGTACCCCGAATTCCCGGCCGCGGTGAGTAGGTCACCGAAAGGGACGGGATCGGTGGCGCTCAGGAAATCACAGCAGACCAGGATGAGGGCGGGAGCCTCGACACACGCGGTTTTCAACGCGGGTAGCGAAGTGCGCGAATCCGGCCCGGTGCTGGATATCTTGTTTTCACCGAAGGAATACAGACCGCGCGGCAGGCCTGTCACGTTGTAGGCGGCTACCAGCGTTTTCGCTTTCGCCGTCACCGCGGTCTCGGGACGGCGGTCCGGCTGGAGCAGCTTATGGGCACGCTCGATCGTGAGCCGGAGTTCACCGAGGCTGATGGGCCGGTCCGAGAAACCTCGGACGGGGTGTCGGCCGGTCAACCTCGTTTCCAGCTGGCGGAGACCGAGACGGGCCGTCGCGCGCAGGGTGGACAGATCGTCCGTGAGCGTGGCGGACAGCGGATTTACGTCCGGCCTGCCCGATCTGACCAGCCTGGTCGTGACGTCTTCTTCGACGAGCAGTGTCACCGCCTGCCTCCTTCGGTGCTGGGTTCCTGCTCGACCGGACTCTCGCCGAAGGTGAACGGCATGAGGGCCGCGCCGGGCAGAACGGACCACGACTCACCAGTGCCGGCACCGGTGAGGACGGACAAGAAAGCGTCGGCGACTTCGGCTTCGTGCACTGTGTCATACGCTGTGTCGAGGTATTCCGCCTCGGCGATGCCGACACACAGGGCGTTGATTCGCACCCGGTGCTCCGCCCACCGTCGGCCGAGTGCGCGGACGAAGCCGACGACGGCGGCTTGACTCGCCCCGTACACCGCGTCGGACGTGGCGGGCAGCAGGTCGGCCACGCTCGTCGTGGCGATGATCTCGCCGCCGCCGGACCCGCGTAGCGCGGGCAGGGCCGCGAGTGCGCCGTACACCACTCCGTCGAGGTTCACCGACATGGACCGCCGGTAGCCTGCCACGTCGAAGGCCTCGCCCGGCCGGAACGCGGCATCGGCTCTGGCATTGAGTGCGACCAGGTCGAGCTTGCCGTATTTGCGCAGGGTTTCGCTGACCGCCGCCGAGTTCTCCGCCCACCCGCGGACGTCGCATTCCACGAAGTGCCCGTCGATGGCAGCCGCGGTCGCTCGTCCCATGACGGTGTCGACGTCGGCGATGACCACGGTCGTGCCGAGACCGGCCAGCCGCCGGGCGATGGTCGCGCCTGTCCCGCGTGCGCCGCCGGTGATCAGCGCGACGGACCCGGCTATCCGGGAGCTGTCCATCGTCACCGCCTCCTTCACCCGAGGGTGGCGCTGACGTTACCAACCTCTTGGTCTTGTTCGGAGAAGAGTTCTTAACGGCCGCCAAAGCCGATGGGAGTGAGTAAAACCACCAGTCTCCGAAGGCCTGCCCGGTCGTCCGATTCTGAAATATTCGAGAGCCGGGTGGGTGGATTTCGAGTGCGATTTGCGAGGTGAGGGCGAGGCCGGGCGGGCGACGGCTGACACCGTCGCGTGCCCTGGGCAGGCTGCACCCGAAGGCTTTGCAAAAGAATGGTAGGTGATGACGATTTGTTCACACCGTGGCAAGTGTGCGCACATTAGGGCTCTGGCGCATTCTTGACGGTCCGGGAATTGGCTGATACCTTCGCATTGGTAATACCGTTTTAACATCCGGTTGGGGCCACTTGGTTGGGGCCACTTGGTTGGGGCCACTTGGTTGGGGCCACTTGGTTGGGGCCACTTGGTTGGGGCCACTTGGTTGGGGCCACTTGGTTGGGGCCACTTGGTTGGGGCCACTTGGTTGGTTGGGGCCACTTGGTTGGGGCCACTTGGTTGGGGCCACTTGGTTGGGGCCACTTGGTTGGGGCCACTTGGTTGGGGCCACTTGGTTGGGGCCACTTGGTTGGGGCCACTTGGTTGGGGCCACTTGTGTCGATCCGGTTGTTCGAACCCTGCTCATCGGAGAGAAGGGTGTTCTCAGTGCTGACAGCTGATCAACTGGACGAGTACTGGGCGAAGGGTTATCTGCTCCTGCCCGGCCTCCTGTCGCCGTCCGAGATCGAAGTGCTGCGGGAAGCGCTTTCCCCGTTGCTGGACCCGGCTCATGAAGCCACGTTGACCAACGAAGGCGATCACTCGGTCCGGCTGGTGTACGGCGTTCATCAAGGAAGCGACGCGTACCGGGTGCTGGTCCGCTTGCCAAGGGTGCTCGAGCCCGCCCGGCAGTTGCTGGACGGCGACGTGTACGTGCATCAGACGAAAGTCACGCTCAACACACCGCAGACCGGGGAGGGCTGGCCATGGCACCAGGACTACGCTTTCTGGCGGACGCGGGACCACCTGCCTACGCCGCGAGTGCTCAGCGCGGCGGTCTTCCTCGACGACGTCACCGCCGTGAACGGCCCGCTGTTCCTCGTCCCCGGTTCACACCGGGCCGCCGTGCCGACCACCGAAAGCGGTGTGCTTGATCGGGTGGACATCGCGGACGTCTGCCGGGAGAACGGGATCGACGTTCCCCAGGGACCCGCCGGGTCGGTGCTCTATTTCGACGGCAACACCGTGCACGGTTCGTCTTCGAACGTCTCGCCGTTCGAACGGCGTGTTCTCTACATCACCTACAACAGCGTCGAGAACGCGCCGTCGCCGACCGACGACCCGCCTCCCGATCACCTCGCCGCCCGCGACCGCCGCGCGATCACCGTGCTCGCGGACGACGCCCTGCTCGCGCACAGCTGAGCCGCGGTCGCGCGGCGTTCCGGAAACCTGAAGGGAAATCGGTGCATGACGTCCACCAGTTCTGACCTCGTCAACGACTTCGGCGACGGCGAAGAGATCGGCAGCCACCATTATCGCGCCTGGGTGGGGCCGCCCGAATACTACGACCGGATCGGCGCGCTGCAGTTCTGCGCGCTGGCCACACTCGGCCTGCGTGAGCACCACGCCCTGCTGGACGTCGGCTGTGGCTCGCTGCGGGGCGGCCGCTTGTCGGTCATGTACCTGCGGCCGGGAAACTATTACGGGATCGAGCCCGCCGCGTGGGCACTCGAAGACGGCAAGCAGGCTCATCTCGGCGATGGCCTGCTCGCCGGGAAGCAGCCGACCTTCAGCAATGACGACAACTACACGCTGACCACCTTCGGCAGGCAGTTCGACTACGTCATGGTCCACTCGGTGTTCACGCACGCGCCCGCGGTGCAGATCTCGCGTTGCCTGGCACAGGCGCGGGAGGTCCTGCACGCCGGATCCGTTCTCGTGGGGACTTTCCTGGAGGGCGAGGCGGATCACGTCGGCGACGACTGGGTCTATCCCTGGGTCACCGAGTACACCAAGGACACGATCACGCGGCTGGTGCGCGAGGCCGGGCTCGCGTGTGTCCACCTGGACTGGCCGCATCCCTTCGATCAGCGGTGGTTCCTCGCCGTCGACCCGGCGACACCGATCGACGTCGACGGCCTGGATCTCGGGAGCGCGTTTAGCTACCCGACCTACCTGCAGGACGAACTGGAGCAGTACTCCGGCCCTCGCCGCAGCCACGTCGACTACCTGCGGGAGGACCTGGCCAAGCGCGCGGAGGGTAAACGCCACCTACCGCGCTGACGGGCTGTTCCAGCTACTGGAAAAGAGGACGCCATGGCCGCATTCGTCGCGGGTGACCCGGCAGGCACGCAGTCGCTGAACGGTTTGGTCGTGATCCCGACCCTCGGCATGCTCGCCGCGCGAGGGGTGCTCGACAGGCTGGACGTGGCCCCGGCGACCGTCGCCGAACTCTACGGCCTGGCGACGGGAAAGTCCGATGTGGACGGTGCCTGCGGTGCGCTGCTGGGCTCGCTCCGCGTGCTGGGTCTGCACGGCTGGCTTCGGCTGACCGGTACCGGCGTGGGGACCGTGGCCGAGCTGACCGGGGACGGGCGGGCCGCCGCCGGGATCGAGCGGTCGCACCGGCCCGCCTTCACCCTGCTCCTTCGTACGCTGCCGGTTCTGCAAGCGCTTCCAGTGACGCTGCGTGTCCCGGACCTTGGCGACGGGTTCGCCGCCGGTCGGCTGCACGAACTCGCGACGCTGAGCCGGAATGGCTGGGGCCTGCGGGCCGAGGCGGGCGACGCGCACGTCGTCGAGCGGTTGCGGACCGATCTCGACGGCGTGCTCGTGAGTCCGCTCGCGGTGGCGATGGGAATGCCGGAATTCCGGTCCGGCGACGGGGTTACACGTCCGTCCGGGCCCCCGTTGTTCGACCTGCTGGACGCCCAGACCGGCCGGACGGACGGCGCCCGCGCGATGTTCGCGGGGGTGCTGGACCTGCTTGACGCCCTCGGTCTGGTGGAGTTGTCCGCGAATGGTCCCGTGCTCACCGCGACCGGGCGCGAACTGCGCGCCGTGGCCGCCAACCACGGCGTGGTGGTGTCCTATCTGAGCACACTGGTACGGCTGGACGAGGTGGTGTTCGGCGGGCTCAGCCGGACGAGCCGTCGAGACGGCGATCTCGACCGGGTGATCAACATCTGGGGCAGCGCGGGAAACTCCGCGGTCCGCGGCCTGCGGCGAGAGCTGCTGAAACAGGTCATCGGGCCGCTGTTCGACCACCCGGACCTGTCCGCGCAGCCCGCGGGCCTCGCGGATCTCGGCTGCGGCTCCGGTGAGCCGCTGCGGGAGATGGTCGAGTTCGTGATCTCCGACACCCGTCGCGGAGCGCGCCTCACGGAATATCCGCTGGCCGTGGTCGGCGCGGACATCAGCCCCTCCGCGCTGCGGCTGGCGAGCGCGACCCTCGACGGGCTCGAGCGACTGGACGGCGTGCGGGTCGCGGTGCTCGAAGCGGATGTCGCGGACCCCGGCGCGCTGGACGGATCCTTGCGCGCGCTCGGGTGGTCAACGGCCGACGGCCGGACCGTCGGCGCGGCCGACCTGGTGCACACGCAGATGTTCCTGGTGCACGATCGGGAGCTGAGCGTCCAGGATGAGGTGCTCGCCGGGAAGATACTCGCGGAGGCCGTCGAGACGGCCAGTCGGTACGCGCTGGCCGACGGGCTGTCCCGGCTCGGCGCGACCGGCGCCACCCCTTCGGTGGTGGCCGCGCAGTTCACCGTCGACCAGTCCGAACACGGCAGGCTCGTCCCGGCGGTGGTCGCGGCCGCGGATCTCGTGCGGACGATGACCCGGTGGCTGCCCTACCTCGGACACGGCCTGGTGCTGGTGGAGGCGCACGTGCCCCGGCTCGACGAGATCACGGGGGATCCCTGGCGCGCCGACGTCGACCCGGCGGCCGCCGTCTGGGGCGTGCACTCCGCCACCAGCCAGTATTTGCTGCCCTACCTGGAGCACGAGCTGGCCCTCGTGCTCGCGGGCCTCGCTCCGGTGCGCAGCCTGGTCACCGGCACCGGCGGGGTGAGCGCGGCGTACTGGCTGCCCGCCAGCCAGCTCTACCTCGACGACGCGCTTCGCGCGGTACCCCGTTTTCCTGACTGTGCCGCCGAAAGGAGCCGGTCGTGACCTCACTCGATCTGTCGGCCTGCCCGCCGCTGCGCGACTACTGGCGCCGTCACCAGGCGGACCTGCCCGCCGCGGCGGCCTTGCCCAGCGATCACCGGAGTGACGATCCACGGCCGCGGACGGCGGCTCTCCCCGCGGTGCCGATGCCTATCGCGCTCACCGGCGGGGACGCTTTCCTCGGCTACGTCTGCGTGGTGACCGCGACCGCGCTCGCGCTGGCGAGGTTGTCCGGGCGGACGAAGTCGACGATCGCGGTTCCACCGCTCCACTCGACCAGTGGCGCGTCGTTGCCCGTGCCGGTCGACACGTCGCCGGTCCGGCAGGTACACGCGCTGCTGAACGAGGTGCGGGAGTGCCTGTTGCAGGTCCACGCCCGCGAGGCCTATCCGGTGGAAGACACTTCCGCCGCAGTGGTCGTGATGGAGGGGCTGCACAGTCTGGACCGGAGACCGTCGAGCGAGGTCGGGGTCCGCTTCGGCGCACCGGGCGACTTCGTCCGTGGTGTGGTCAGCCTTCCCGGTTCGTCCTACCGGTCGGACACCGCGAAGCGACTCGCCGCGTACGTGGCCGCCATCCTCACCGGTCTGTCGCGCCCCGCCGGGCTCGGCTCGGTCGGGGACCTGGTGCGGGCGGCGGAGTCCACCCTCGGGGAACGGCGTGCGGCACTGCGCGGGCCCAGGACAGAGCTGCCGGGCAGTTCGCTCAGCTCCCTGTTCGCCGCCCAGGTGGACGCGACGCCGGACGCGACCGCGCTGCTGACCGTCGAGGGCTCGACCAGCTATCGCGAGCTGGCCGAGGCGGCCGCCGAAGTAGCCGAGCTGCTGCTCGCCGCGGGTGTCCGTCCCGGTGATCTCGTCGGTCTGCGGGTGGATCGATCGCCGCGGGCACTGGCGGGCCTGCTGGGCGTGCTGCGCGTCGGTGCGGCTTATCTGCCCCTGTCTCCGGAGCAGCCGTTCCAGCGATCGGCCGCCGTCGCCAGGGAAGCCGGTGCGGTGCTCGTGCTGGGAGTCCGGGATGGCGGCTGGGCCGACGTCAGCGCGCGGTTCGGTCTTTCCGCCGCCCCGTCGGCCACAGTGTCCGAAAAGGACGATCCGGTGGTCTGCGTGCTGCACACCTCGGGGAGCGCCGGAACGCCGCACGCCGTGCCGATCGGCAGGCGCGCCGTGCTCAACCGGCTCCGGTGGATGTGGCGGGAGCACCCCTTCGACTCCGGCGAGGTCCTCGCGTGGGTGAAGCCGATCGGGCTGGTGGGTTCCCTGTGGGAGTGCCTTGGCGCGCTGCTGCGAGGAGTCCCCACCGCGATCGTCACCTCCGGTGAGCTGGCCGACCCCGAGGCGCTGTGCGCGCGGTTCGTGCGTGACGGGGTGACCAGGCTGTGCGGTGCGCCCGCGCTGGTGGAACTGATCCTGGACGAGGTCGGGGACGATCGTGGTCGCCTTGGCGCCCTGCGCTGGGTGTCCAGCAGCGCGGAACCGCTGCCGCCCGCGCTCGCGGCCCGGTGGGTGCGATCCCTGCCCGACGTGGCGCTGGTCAACCTGTACGGCCTGACCGAATGCGCCTCAAACGTGGCCGTCCAGGACATTCGGGAGGTACCCGCGAGCATGGTCCGGTTGTCGATCGGCAGGCCGATTGACAACTGTGAGCTGCACGTACTCGACGCCGAGCACCGCCCGGTCCCGATCGGCGCGGTCGGCCAGCTCCACGTCGCGGGTGCCTGCGTCGCCGACGGCTACCAGGGGCGTCCGGACCTGACCGCGGAGCGGTTCACCGTCACGCCGTCCGGGGCACGGCGGTTCGCCACGGGTGACCTCGCCCGGGTGGTGGACGGCGATCGCGTCGAACTACTGGGACGCGCCGACAATCAGGTGAAGCTCCGGGGGTTTCGCATCGGCCTGGAGGAGGTCGAGGCGGTGCTCGGCCGGGCCGCGGGGGTGGTCGACGCCGCGGCCGCCGTGATCGGGGAAGGGCGGGATGCGCGACTCGTCGGTTACCTGACGGGCACCGCGGACCTCGGCGAGCTGCGCGGCCACTGTTCCGCCGTGCTCCCGGCGCAGATGGTGCCTTCGGAGTTCGTTCGCCTGGAGTCGCTGCCGCGGACGTCTGCGGGCAAGCTGGCCCGCGCCCGGCTGCCGGAACTCGCGCCGCGCAAGGTGGGTTTCGTCCTGCCCGATGGCGTCACCGCGGCGCAGTCCCAGGTGCTCGCCGAGGTCGCCAGGCTGCTCGGGCACGCGGTGCGGCTCAGTGACCGGCTCGACGAGCTCGACCTCCACTCGCTGAGGATGGTCCGGCTGCACCGGCGGTTGCGGCCGCACGCCCCCGCCGGGCTGGTCGTCGCC
This sequence comes from Amycolatopsis sp. H20-H5, assembly GCF_035828755.1. Classification (NCBI taxonomy): domain Bacteria; kingdom Bacillati; phylum Actinomycetota; class Actinomycetes; order Pseudonocardiales; family Pseudonocardiaceae; genus Amycolatopsis; species Amycolatopsis sp. H20-H5. Next base: position 20,286 of record NZ_JAYMZS010000057.1, read on the forward strand.
GAGCTGTTCCGCTGTGGCACGGTCGCCGCCCTCGCCGGGCTGCTGGAACCGGAGCAGCGGGACGGCCGGGCGGCGGCCAAGGCCCGCGGGCGCCGAGGCAGGACAGCGATCTCCCAGCTGGCCGCGCGCTCGGCGAAGGCGAGGCGTGCACCGTGACCGGCGCGGGCGACGACCACAAGGTGGCCGTCATCGGGATGGCGATCCGGGTGCCCGGCGCGGCCGGGGCGGGACAGTACTGGCGCAACCTGACCGACGGCGTCGAGTCGATCTCGCGGTTCTCCGAGGACGAGCTCCGTGCCGCGGGGGTCGACGGCGAGTTGCTCGCGGACCCGGCCTACGTGCGGGCGAAAGGGGTTCTCGCCGGAGCCGACGAGTTCGACGCCGGGTTCTTCGGTTACGCCCGGCGCGAGGCCGAATTCATCGATCCGCAGCAGCGGGTCTTCCTCGAGGCCGCGTGGTCGGCGCTCGAGGACGCCGGCTACGACCCGGACCGGCTCGACGTCACGGTCGGCGTTTATGGCGGTGGGCGGATGAGCCAATACGTGTTCAACCTCTACGACGCGGCGACCCGGCACACCGAGCTGGACGAGCTGCTGTTCCTGCTCGGCAACGACAAGGACTACCTGACCAGCCGGGTGTCCTACCAGCTGAACTTCACCGGGCCGAGCATCGCGACGCAGACCGCCTGCTCGTCGTCGCTGGTCGCGGTGGCCTCGGCCTACCAGAGCCTGCTCACCCACGAATGCGATCTCGCGCTCGCCGGGGGAGTGCGGGTTTCACTGCCACTGCGCGCGGGCTACCTGTACACAGAGGACGGTATCGGCGCACGGGACGGGCACTGCCGGGCCTTCGACGCGGCGGCCACCGGCACGGTGTTCGGCGACGGGGCGGGCGTGGTGGTCCTGAAGCGGCTGCGGGACGCGGTCGCGGACGGCGACCACGTCGAGGCCGTGCTGTGTTCGGCCGCGGTCAACAACGACGGCTCGGCCAAGCCGGGCTGGACGGCCCCCGCGCTGGACGGGCAGGCCGAGGTCGTGGCCGCCGCGCTGGCCGCCGCCGAGCTGACCGCGGACGCCCTCGGCTACGTGGAGACCCACGGCACCGGCACGCTGCTCGGCGACCCCATCGAGGTCGCCGCGCTGTCCCGGGCGTTCGCGGACGACGACGTCCGGCCAGGGTCGTGCCCGATCGGCTCGGTCAAGCCGAACATCGGGCATCTCAGTGCCGCGGCGGGGATCGCGAGCCTGGTGAAGGTCGTGCTGGCGTTGCGGCATCGTGAGCTGCCACCCAGCATCAACTTCGCCACCGCGAACCCGGAGATCGACTTCGCTTCGAGCCCGTTCTTCGTCAACGGCGAACTGCGGGAGTTCACCGGCCGTGACGGGCACCTGCGGGCCGGGGTGAGTTCGTTCGGCATGGGCGGCACGAACTGTCACGTGATTCTCGAGGAGTCACCGCGATGAGCGCCCCACCGACTCCGCACCTTCTCCTGCTGTCCGCGAAAGGCCTGCCGGAGCTGGAAAAGATGCGGGCGCGGCTTGCCGGGCACCTCCGTGAGCACCGTGACCTCGCGCTCCCCGACATCGCGTTCACCCTGCAGGAAGGACGTCGTGAGCTGCCGTACCGGTGCGCCGTCGTGGCGACCGGGATCGAGCAGGCCATCGCCGGTCTGGGCACCCCGCTGCCAGGAGACGTCCGACCAGCCGGAGCGCCGCCCGCCGTGGCCTTCCTGTTGCCAGGACAGGGCGCGCAACGGCCGGGGATGTTCGGCGACTTGTACCGCGGCGAACCCGGGTTCCGGCAGCACGCCGACCGGTGCGCCGAGGCGCTCTCGGCCGCGCTGGGCGAGGATCTGGCCCGTCTGGTGTTCGATCCTTCGGGTGTCACCGAGGAACGGCTGCGGCGGACCGAGCTGGCGCAGCCCGCGTTGTTCCTGGTCGAGTACGCGTTGGCCGGTTTCCTCCAGGACTGCGGTGTCCGGCCGTCCGCACTGCTGGGCCACAGCATCGGCGAGTACACCGCGGCCTGCCTGTCCGGGGTGTTCGACCTCGATACCTGCGCGCGGATCGTGGTGGCCCGCGCCCGGTTGCTGCAGCGGATGCCGCCGGGGGCGATGCTCGCGGTGCCACTGTCCGAAAAGGACTTGATCGAACGCTTGCCGTCCGGGGTGGAGATCGCCGCGGTCAACGGTCCGCGCGATTGCGTGCTTTCCGGCCGGGAAGAGGCCTTGACGGTCTTCGCCGGGCAGCTCGGCGAGGAAGGGGTGCGGTCCGCGCGCCTGCGCACCTCGCACGCCTTCCATTCGGCCGCGATGGCCCCGGCGGCGGACGAACTCCGCGACCTGATCGCCGGTCACCGGCTCAGCCCGCCACGAATCCCGCTGCTGTCCAACGTCACCGGCGACTGGCTCGACGAACGCCGGGCCACCGACCCCGAGTACTGGGCGAGCCAGCTTCGGCAGCCTGTCCTCTTCGCCCAAGGGGCCGCCAGACTGCTGTCGGCGGAGTCGGGCCGGGTGGCGATCGAGGTCGGGCCCGGGACGGCACTGTCCGCGCTGGCCAGGCTTTCCGCCGCCACGAGGGAGAACGTGGCCGGGTCGATCGGCGGCCACCATGACCTCTACGAAGTGCTCGGGCGGTTGTGGTGCGCCGGGGTGACGGTGGACTGGGCACCGGTGCGCGGCGCCGACCGGCCGCGCCGGGTGAGTCTGCCCGCCTATCCGTTCCGGCGGGACCGGCACTGGATCGACGGCCGCTTCACCCGTTCCGCCGAAGACCTGCCTGTTCGCCAACCACTGCCGGAATGGTTCTGGCGCCCGGAATGGCGTCCTGCCGACGTGCTGGCGGCCACCGCGGAGCGGACGACAGGAGCCTGGCTCGTGCTGGCCCCGGCCGACGCGGAGGGCCCCGCACGCGCGGCCGGGATCGGCGCGGAGCTGGCCACCGCACTGTCCGATGTGGACACCAGGGTGGTCGTCGCCGTGGCGGGGCCGGAGTTCCGCCGGGTGGCTGACGACCGGTATGTCCTCGACCCGGCGAACCTCGGCCACTTCCGCCTGCTGTTCGACGAGCTGGGCGACCGGTGGGCTCTTCGCCGCGTGGTGCACTGCCTGAACACCGGGAAGCCCGCCGACGATCAGGCACGCCGGATGCACGCGGCCTTCCACAGCGTCCTGTGCACGGCGCAGGCGATCCTCGGCCGCTACGGCGACGAGGCCCCCGCGTTCGACGTCGTCTCCGATCGTGTGCACGCGGTCCGTGACGGTGACGAACTGTGCGCGGAACGGGCCGCCCTGCTCGGTCCCGTCCGGGTCCTGCCACTGGAACACGAGGGTTTTCGCTGCCGTGCCGTCGATCTGCCCGCGGGCGGGCTCGGTGGCGATGGAGGACGAGGGCTACTGGCCGAGCTGGCGGGCGGCGTCGAACCGGTTGTCGCGCTCAGGGAAGGGAAACGCTGGACACTGTCCTACCGCCCCATCGCGGAGTCCGCGGTCCCGGCGGCCGCCCGCACCAGAGGCTGTCACCTCATCACCGGCGGCCTGGGCGGCGTCGGCATGGCCTTCGCCCGCCACTGGGGCGGGAACCTGGTGATCACCGGCCGCACACCGCTCGATGCGCCCGGCGCGAGCAGGCAGCGGGAAGCTGTCACCGAACTGCGCGAACTGGGCGCCGACGTACGGTACTTCGCGGCGGATGTGGCCGACGGACCGGCGTTGACCCGGATCGTCCGGGAGGCCGTGCGCGAGTTCGGCGGGATCGCTGGCGTGGTGCACTGCGCGGGGATCGCGGGCGCGGGGCTAGCCATCGGGAAAACCGCCGAGGACGCCGACGCCGTGCTGTCGCCGAAGGTCGCCGGGGGCCGGGCCGTCGCGGCCGCCTTGTCCGCCGCCGTGCAACAACCGGATTTCGTGCTGCTGTGCTCTTCCCACAACTCGATCCTCGGGCGGTTCGGACAGGTCGACTACTGCGCGGCGAACGCGGTGCTGGACGCGCTGGCCGCCGAACTCGCCACGGGGAGTGCCACGCGCTGGATGTCGGTGAACTGGGGCGTCTGGGCTGGGGCGGGCATGGCCGTGGATACGGAGCTGCCCCAGCAACTTCACGGCTGGCGGCAGGAGACCCTGCGGTACGCCATCCGCCAGGACGATCTTCCCCAGCTGCTCACGCATTTGCTGACCATGAAACGTTCCCAGGTCATTGTGTCCACAAGGGACTTCAGCGAGGCGGTGGCCAGGCACGCCGGGGACGAGGCGGACCGGTTCCGCCACGCGCTCGGCAGGCTCGCCAGATCCAAGCCCGAACGGGTGTCGCGCCGGGCACCCGTCGGCGACGCGGCCGGGCCGAGCGGTCCGGTGGCGGCGCGGGTCATCGAGCTGTGGCGGGAAGTCCTTGGCGTCGAAGACATCGGCCCGGACGACAACTTCCTCGACCTCGGCGGCCATTCACTGGTGGCGACGATGCTGCTGGCCCGGCTGCGGCGGGAGTTCGGCTGCGAACTGTCCTTACGGGACTTCCTCGAGACCCCGACCGTCGCCGCGATCGTGGATCGCGTCGGCTCCGGCACGTCGCCCGGCGCGCCCACCGCCCGGCCCGCGCTGGTCGCCGTGCCCAGGGCGACCGTCCGCGTCGGCCCCGAGCAGTCCGAACAGTCCGGAGGCGTGCTCGGCTTGATGTTCTTCTCCGCCGACGCCGAGGACGAGACGGCGTCCGGCTCGCGGTACCAGAGCCTCCTGTCCGCGGCCGTTTTCGCCGACGAGAACGCTTTTTCGGCGGTGTGGCTGCCGGAACGGCATTTCGCCGCGTTCGGCGGGCTTCACCCGAACCCCGCGGTGATCGCGGCCGCGGTGGCCGGGCGGACGAGCCGGGTCCGCCTCCGCGCGGGCAGCGTGATCTCACCCCTGCACGACGCGATCAGGATCGCCGAGGAGTGGGCCGTGGTGGACAACCTCTCCGGCGGCCGGGTGGACCTGTCGTTCGGTTCCGGCTGGCACGTCGACGACTTCGTGCTGGGGCCCGGTCGCTACGAGGACCGCAAGGAGATCGTGGCCGCCGACGTCGACGTGGTACGCCGGTTGTGGCGCGGCGAAACCGTCTCCAGGGCCAACGGCGCCGGGGCGCGCACCTCGATCCGCACCTACCCGCGTCCCGTGCAACGGGAGCTGCCGGTCTGGCTGACCGGCGAATCGAGGAGCACCTTCGAGCAGGCGGGCCGGACCGGCGCGAACGTGCTCACCGCGCTGATGCACCAGACCCCGGAGGATCTGGCCGAGCACATCGACGTCTACCGCAAGACCCGGAAGGACCATGGGCACGATCCGGACACCGGGCAGGTCACCCTGATGCAGCACACACTGGTTGTGCCCGACCTCGACGCCGTCCGCGACCGCATGACCGCCGCGTACACCCGCTACATCGCCACCAACTTCGAGTTGCAGCGGCGCAATGCCCACGGCCTGTCGGTGGACACCGGGGACGTCGGCGCGGACGACGCCAGGGTGCTGGCCGAACGGAACCTCACCGCCCTCGTCGAGCGGACCGGGCTGATCGGCGATCCCGTGGCCTGCGCGGGCCGGGTCGCGCGCTGGCGGGCGATCGGCGTCGACGAGATCGCTTGCCTGATCGACTTCCTGCCCGATCCGGGACTGGTCGAGGACGGCCTGCCGTTCCTCGCCGAACTGGGGAGACTCGTCCGCGATGACCGCTGATTCGCGCGCGGCGGCGTCCTGCGAGTTCCCCGCCACCTTCGCGCAACGGCGATTGTTCTTCGTCGACCGGCTCTCACCGGGCAACCCCGCCTACAACGTGCCCGGCGCGGCGGTCCGGATCCGCGGCAGGCTGGCGGTGGACGTCCTGCACCGGGCACTGGACGACCTGGCGGCCCGGCACGAGACACTCCGGACGCGGGTGACCAGGAGCGCCACCGGCGTCGTGCAGTTGGTCGCGGACACCGGCACGTTCCCACTGCGGATCGAGCCCGTAGACGAGGCCGGTGCCGAGCACCGCGCCGCCGAGTTCCTCGCCACCCGCTTCGACGTTCAGCGCGGCCCGCTCGCGGCGGCGCTGTTGCTGCGCCTCGGCCGGGACGATCACGTGCTCGTCGTCGCCGTGCACCATCTCGTGTGCGACGGCTGGTCCGCCGGGGTACTGCAGCGAGACCTGTCGGAGTGCTACGCCGCCCGGCTCGACGGCCGCCGCCCCGACCTTCCCCGGCTCTCCGTGCAGTACGGGGATTTCGCGATCTGGCAACAGGACGCTGCCGATGGCCCGGCCGCGCGGGCGGAGCTGGACTGGTGGGTCACGAGCCTGGCGGACCCACCGGCCGGGCTCGACCTCCCGCTGGCTCGTCCCCGTCCCCCGGCGCAGACGTTCGACGGCGGCCGCGCTGTCAGGACGATGCCCGCCGCGCTCGAGGCACAGGTGCGCGGAGTCGCGGCCGCGAACGCCGTCACGCCGTATCCGGTGCTCCTCGCCGCGTGGAGCGCGGTGCTCGCCCGGTACTCAGGTCGGCAGGATTTGCTGATCGGGACGCCGGTGGGCGGCCGTCTCGATCCCGCGCTCGAGGACCTCATCGGCTATTTCGCCAACACCGTGGTGCTGCGCGTCCACACCGGTGGACGGCCGGACTTCACCACGTTGCTGGCCCGCGTCGCCGACACCGTGCTGGACGCGCTCGGCCACCAGGAGACCCCGTTCGACCTGATCGTGGACGCACTCGCCCCGGTGCGTGACCGCAGCCGCAATCCGCTGTTCCAGCACCTGTTCACCCTGAACAACTTCACCCCGCCGCGACTGGAGTTGCGCGGGGCGCGGGTCACCCCCTTCACGGTGCCTCGCCGGACCGCGCGGTTCGACCTCTCGCTGGAGATCACCGAACAGGGGCCCGGCCTGCACTGCGCGCTGGAGTACAACGCCGACCTGTACGACCTGGCAGCTGCGGAGAGCCTGCTGGACGCGTGGTTCACGATGCTGCACCGCGCTCTCGCGAACCCGGGGGACCAGGTCGACCGGCTGCCCTTGCTCACCGGCGCCAAGGCCACCACAGCCGCGCACGCCATGGTGGGCGCCCCGGAGCCACTCGCGGCCGCCAGCATCACCGAAATGTTCGCTGGCCAGGCCGCGCGCGCACCGGCTGCCGTCGCGGTGATCGCGGGCGCGGACCGGCTCACCTACCAGGAACTCGACCACCGTTCCGGCGTGCTCGCGAGCGGACTGCTGGAGCGGGGGGCGCGGTCGCCGATCGGCGTCTGCCTGTCTCGCGGCGTGGACGCCGTGGTCGCCATGCTCGGAGTGCTCAAGGCCGGTGCCGCCTATCTGCCGATGGAACCGGCCCATCCGCCGGTGCGGCTCGAACGGATGCTCGCGGACTCCGGCGCGAGCGCGGTGCTGACCGACGACACCACCCGCGACCTGTTCGACGGCACCACCGCTGCCCCGCTCGTGCTGGACGTCTCACGGCTGTGCGGGCAAGACCGGCTCCCGGTGGGACTTCGGGAGCAGGCAACGGAAGCACCGGCCTACGTGATCTACACCTCCGGGTCCACCGGACGGCCCAAAGGCGTCACGGTCGCGCACGGCGGGGTGGTGAATCTGGTCGGCGCGGCAGCGGGAGCGATCGGCGCGACCGGGCGGGACCGCTGGAGCTGTGCGCATTCGTTCGCGTTCGATCTTTCCGTGTGGGAGATCTGGGGGCCGCTGCTGACCGGGGGCAGTGTCGTCCTCGTGCCACCCGGGGCCCAGCGGTCGGTGAGCGCGTTGGACAGGGTGCTGCGCACCCACGAAGTCAGCGTCCTCAGCCTGACGCCTTCCGTGCTGGGCGAACTGGCCCGCTTTCGCCGGGAGGAGACCGGCGGCGTCCCGAGGGTGGTGATCTCCGGCGGCGAGCCACTGCCGAGCGAGCTGGCCGGTGAGGTGCTGGCGTGGCCCACGCGGCTGTGGAACTTCTACGGGCCCACGGAAACCACGGTCTGGGCGGCGATCCACCGGGTCGGCGAAGACGATCTCGGAGAGGCCGTGGTGCCGATCGGCGGCCCGCTGGCGAACACCTCCCTGCACGTGCGGGACAGCGGGCTGCGTCCGGTGCCGGACGGTGTGCCCGGCGAACTGTGCATCGGTGGCCGCGGTCTGGCGCTGGGCTACCACGGCGCACGGGACCTGACGGCCCGGCAGTTCGTGGCCGATCCCGTTGCGGGGCCGCATCCCGTGCTGTACCGGACGGGTGACCTGGTGCTGCGCAGGCAGGACGGGACTCTGCGCTTCCTTGGCCGCGACGACGGCCAGGTCAAGGTCCGGGGCTTCCGGATCGAACTGGGCGAGGTGGAAGCCGCGCTCCGGCGGCTGCCCGGTGTGGGCGACGCCGTCGCCGCGGTCCGTAGCGGTCGTCTGGTCGGCTACCTCGTCGCCCGGCCCGGTCAGGAGATCGAGCAGGAGCCGATCCGCGCCGGTCTGCGTGCCGCACTGCCGGAGCACCTCGTCCCCACCCTCCTCACGGTGGTGGAAGCGATCCCGCTCACGGCCAACGGCAAGGTCGACCGTGCGGCGCTGCCGGAACCCGGCTCTGGTGTTGTCCACCACCGCGCCGAGCCCCCGCGCGGACCGGCCGAGATCCGGATCGCCGCACTCTGGGCCCAGCTGCTCGGGCGGGACGACCTGTCGAGAGAGGACGACTTCTTCGCCGTTGGCGGGCATTCGCTGCTCGCGATGCGGCTCAACGCCGAGCTCAACGAGCTGTTCGGGGTCCGGGTGGGGCTGGAGCAGCTGTTCGGGGCGCCCACGGTCGCCGGGATGGCCGCGCTGGTCGAAGGGGGATCCTCGTGATCACCCCGTGGCTCCTCGGCGATCCGCCCCTTGTGTCCGATCGGCCGAGGTTGTTCTGTTTCCCCCACGCCGGAGGAGGCGCGTCGGCGTTCTCGCCGTGGCTCCGGCGCGGGTCCAGGCTCGACGTCCAGCCGGTTCGGCTGCCCGGCCGCGAGAGCCGGATCGCCGAACCGCCCGTCCGGTCCATGGACGCGCTTCTGGATCTCCTCGTCCCCGCGCTCGTGCCGTTCCTGGACGGCTCGTTCTCCCTGCTCGGCCACAGTGCCGGTGCGGCGGTGGCGTTCGCGCTGGCCCGCAGGCTGGAGGAGAACGGCCGAGTCCCCGTGCGGTTGTTCGTCAGTGGCTGCGCGCCGCCGTCATCCCGCGGACGGGCGAGGAGCATCCATCGGCTTACGGCGGAAGAGATCGCCGGGGTGCTTCGCGGGCTCGGCGGGACTCCGCAGGCCGTGCTCGACGATCCGGACGCGCTCGCGCTGTTCCTCCCGGCGATCCGCGCCGATTTCGAACTGTACGAGACCTGGCACGGCGACTCGGGAGCGCTGCTGTCCTGCCCGGTGTCCGCCTACTACGGGACCGCGGATCCCGGCTGCGACGCGGAGCAGGCGCGAGCTTGGGGTTCGGTGACGACGGGTTCGTCCACCTGTCGCGGTTTCCCTGGCGGGCACCACTTCCTGTTCGGGTCGAGCTCCGGCGACGTCTTGCGGTCCGTGGCCGAAGAGGTCGGCCACGAGCTGTCCACCCGGTCGCGCGTTGAGCGCGACCGCCGTCCCGGGTGCCGGTGCGGAGACCGAAAGGACTGACATGTGCGGGATTGCCGGATGGGTGGATTTCGGGCGTGACCTGCGGGATGAGGGCGAGGCCGGGCGGGCGATGGCCGACACCCTCGCGAGCCGTGGGCCGGACGCGTCCGGGGTGTGGGTGGATCGGTGGGTGGTGCTGGCCCACCGCCGGTTGTCGGTCATCGACGTCGAGGGCGGGGTGCAGCCGATGGAGGTCGAGGGCGTCGCGGCGATGACGTACAGCGGCGAGGTCTACAACTACCGCGAATTGCGGGCGGAGCTGGAAGACCATGGGCATCGGTTCCGTACGGTCAGTGACACCGAGGTGGTGCTGCGCGCCTACCTGCAGTGGGGCGACTCGCTGGTCGACCGCCTCAACGGGATGTACGCGTTCGCGATCTGGGATCGGCGGACGCACGAGCTGCTGCTGGTGCGGGACCGCATGGGTATCAAACCGCTTTTCTACTACCCGACTCCCGGCGGTGTGCTCTTCGGATCCGAGCCCAAGGCGATCCTCGCCCACCCGCTGGCCACGGCCGTGGTCGGCCGGGACGGGCTGCGGGAGCTGCTGACCATGGTGAAGACCCCGGGCCACGGCATCTACGACGGGATGCACGAGGTGCGGCCGGGCCAGCTCGTCCACGTGGGAGCGGGCGGTATCACGCTGAGACGGTACTGGCGGCTGGAGGCACTGGAGCACGTGGACGATCTGGAGACCACCGTCGCCACGGTCCGGTCGCTCCTTGAGGACATCGTGCGGCGGCAGCTTGTTTCCGACGTGCCGCTGTGCACGCTGCTGTCCGGCGGCCTCGACTCATCCGTCCTCACCGCGCTGGCCGCCGGGGCGCTCGCCGAGAGGGGCCTCGGTCCGGTGCGGTCGTTCGCGGTGGATTTCGCCGGTTATGCCGAGAACTTCCAGCCCGACGCCCTTCGTGAGACCCCGGACGCTCCTTACGTCCACCGCGTGGCGGATCACGTTTCCTCGGCGCACCAAGACATCCTCGTCTCCACGGCGGACCTCGCGGAGCCGGCGAACCGGGCGGCCGTGGTGCTGGCGAACGACGGGCCGCCGATGCTGGGCGAGATGTACACCTCGCTGTACCTGCTGTTCAAGGCGGTCCGGCGCGGGTCGACGGTGGCGTTGTCCGGGGAGTCCGCCGACGAGCTTTTCGGGGGATACCAGCAGTTCCACGAGCCGCGGCTGGCCTACGCCGACACGTTTCCCTGGCTGTCCCGCACCGGCCTGGTCGGTGATCGGCCCGCGCTGCTCGATCCCGCCCTGCTCGACGGGCTGGACCTGGCGACCTACTGTGCCGATTCCTACCGGGACGCGCTGGCCGATGTGCCGCAGCTGGATGGTGTGACCGGGCATGAGCGCCGGATGCGGGAGGTCTGCCATCTCTACCTGACTCGGTTCGTGCCGATCCTGCTGGATCGCAAGGACCGGATGAGCATGGCGAGCGGGCTGGAGGTGCGGGTCCCGTTTTGTGATCATCGGCTGGTGCAGTACGTGTTCAACACGCCGTGGGCGATGAAGAGCTTCGACGGGCGGGAGAAAAGCCTTCTGCGCGCGGCGGCCAAGGACCTCCTGCCGGAGTCCGTCGCGTGGCGCAAGAAGAGCCCCTATCCGGTGACCCAGGACCCCGCCTACGCCAGCGCGGTACGCGAGGAGCTGGCGAAAGTGCTGGCGCGGGGAACCACACGGGTCAGTTCGCTGCTCGACGTCGACGCGGTCCGGCGGGCGGTCGAGCTGCCGGTCGCGGAGGATCCCGCCCCGATGGCGACCCGCCTCGCCATCGAGCAGGCGCTGAGCCTGAACGCCTGGCTGGCGCAGCCAGGACTCGACGTGCGGCTGCCGCATTAGGACGGCATCGAGGAGGTTTCGCGAGGGTGAGGAACGGTCAGACCAATTATGAGATATGGTAGTACCGATTGAGGCGGTCAGTCGGCCCTCAGACGCGGGTGTCTCCACCAGGGAAGCTCGTGCGGGAGGGTCCGCGCCGCCCTCGGCCGTCGATCACGGCCCCGCAGTCCCCGCGCCACGAACGCCGCGTCCGAGCCCACCTCGGAAGGCGCCGCGGGGAGCCCGCAGTTCACCCGGCCACCCGGCGGTGGCCGTCCCAGGGGAGTGAAACCTCTTGTCCCAGCCCGAACTCGACTTCGCCACGACCGTGTTCACCAAGGAGTACATCGACGTCGCCGACCGCCGCGAAGCCATCGTCCGGGGCGGGCGGCACCTGTTCGACCGCCTCCCGGCCGCCTTCGACGGGGTGCGGCAGATCGGCGTCATCGGGTGGGGGCCGCAGGGTTCGGCCCAGGCCCAGAACCTCCGTGACTCGCTCGGCGCCGCCGTGCGGGTCACGGTCGGCCTCCGTGCGGGATCCGCCTCGCGCCCCTCGGCGCGAGCGGCGGGATTCACCGAGGCCGACGGCACTCTTGGTGAGATGTTCCAGGTCATCGCCAGTTCGGAGCTCGTGGTCCTGCTGATCTCCGACGCCGCGCAAGCTTCGACCTACGACGAGGTGTTCGCGGCACTGAAACCGGGCACCACGTTGGGGCTCTCGCACGGCTTCCTGCTCGGCCACCTCACCGAGGAGGGCCGGTCCTTCCCAGCGGACGTCGACGTGATCGCCGTCTGCCCCAAGGGAATGGGTGCTTCGGTCCGCGCGCTCTACGTGCAGGGCGCCGAGGTCAACGGCGCGGGGATCAACGCCAGCTTCGCGGTGCACCAGGACGTCACCGGCCGCGCCACGGACCGCGCGCTCGGGTGGTCCGTGGCGCTGGGCGCGCCGTACACCTTCCAGACCACGCTGCGCTCGGAGTACCTCTCCGACATCTCCGGCGAGCGAGCGATCCTGCTGGGCGCGGTGCACGGAATCGTGGAGAGCCTGTACCGGCGGTACCGCGAGCACGGGATGACCGCGGCGGAGGCGTTTCTGCGTTCGGCCGAGTCGGTGACCGGCCCGATCTCGAAGACGATCTCCAAGCACGGCATCGACGGGGTGTACCGGAAGCTGGACGCCGACGGCAAGGAGGTCTTCGCCAAGGCGTACTCGGTGGCCTATCCCGTCGGCCTCGAACTCGTCCACGAGATCTACGACGAGGTGGTGGTCGGCAACGAGGTGCGCAGCGTGGTCGCGGCGGGCGCCCGGCTCGCGCGCTTCCCCATGGGCGAGATCGGCCGGTCCGGCATGTGGCAGGTCGGGCAGCAGGTCCGCGCCGACCGGGTGGACGGCGGCATCCCACTCGACCCGTTCACCGCCGGGGTGTTCTGCGGGGTGATGATGGCGCAGATCGACGCACTGATCGAGGCGGGGCATCCGTATTCCGAGATCGTGAACGAATCGGTGATCGAGGCGGTGGACTCGCTCAACCCGTACATGCACGCGCGCGGGGTGGCGTACATGGTGGACAACTGCTCGGTCACGGCCCGCCTCGGCGCGCGCAAGTGGGCGCCGAGGTTCGACTACGCGCTCACCCAGCAGGCGTATCCGGCGGCCGACGGGGACCAGTCCGTCGACACGACACCGTTCAAGGGCTTCGAGGACCACGTCATCCACGACGTCCTGCGCGTGTGCGGGCAGCTCCGGCCCTCGGTGGACCTGTTCGTCGAGTGACCCTTCCCGGCCGGAGGCGGCGGCGGAGTCTCGCCGTGCTGCTCGGCGTCCAGTGGATGATCACCCTGGACGCGACCGTCGTGAACGTCGCCCTCGACGCCATCGGGCGGGAGCTGGCGTTCTCGGCGGCCGGGCTGGCCTGGGTGGTCAACGGCTACCTGGTCGCGTTCGCGGGCTTCCAGCTGGTGGCGGGGCGGCTCGGCGACCTGTGGGGCGCCAAGCGGGTCTTTCTGGCCGGGGTCGTGGTGTTCACCGCGGCCTCGCTGTGGTGCGGGCTGGCCGGGTCGCCGGTCGTCCTCGTCGCGGCCAGGTTCGTGCAGGGGGTCGGTGCCGCCGTGGCGTCGGCGGTGATTCTGGCGCTCATCGCCGCGGGTAGGCCCGGGACGGGCGCGCGCACCAGGGCGATCGGGTTTCACGGTTTCGTGGGCGCCGCGGGAGCGTCCGCGGGGCTGCTGGTCGGCGGGGTGGTGACCGACGCGGTGGGCTGGCACTGGATCTTCCTGATCAACGTGCCAGCCGGTGTGCTGATCGTGTTCGCCGGGATCCGCCTGCTCGACGACGGCGGCGCGCGGCCCACCGGCGGCCGGGTGGACGCTCTCGGCGGCGTCCTGGTGACCGGTGCCCTACTGCTGGCGGTCTGCGGCCTGATCGACGCTGGCGCTCACGGCTGGACGTCCGCGAGGAGCATGATCATCGGCCTGGTGGTCATGCTCCTCGTCGGAGCTTTCCTGCTCCGGCAGGCGCTGGCCGAATCGCCGTTGGTGCCGCCCGCGCTCTTGGCGGCCCGGTCGTTCCCGATCGGCGGTGTCGTCAGGGTGCTCGTCTCGGCGGGCGCGTTCGGCCAGTTCTTCGTCGAAACGCTGTACCTGCAACGAGTGCTCGGCTACGACGCTTCGGCCGCGGGGTTCGCCTTCGTGCCGTTGACGCTGGTGAACTGCGTATTCTCGCTGTGGATCAGCCGCCGCCTCTGCGGGTGGCTCGGCGAACTGCGCACCCTCGCCGTGACACTGGCGCTTCTGGTGGCGGGCCTGCTGTTGTACGCCGTCCAGCCGCTCGACGCGACCTACCCGGTGGATGTCCTGCCCGCCATGGTCCTGATCGGCGCGGGCATCGGCGGGGCCTGGGTCCCGATGGTGAAGATCGCGATCGACGGCGCGCCCGCCAGCGATTACGGCGTCGCGTCAGGGTTGTTGAACACCGCACAGCAGGCCGGGGCCGCGCTGGGTATCGCGGCCATGGCCGGTGTCGCTTCGACCCGCACCGGCGAACTCCGCGCGACCGGCGCGCTGGCTGACGGCTACCGCCTTTCGTTCGTGGTCGCTGCCATCCTGGTCGCCAGTGCGCTGCCCCTTCTCGTGCTACTCAGCCGCAGGCATTCCGCCGGTGCGAAAACACAGCTACCTCCCAGCTAGACTCGATGTCGACGCGGCGCTTGCCGGGCCGCTATGGCTTCCAGGTGAGCTTTTCGGCGCTGTAGTCGGTGTTCGGCGCCTCATCGGAGTAACTGCCGGAGTCGTACTGTGCGCCGATGACCTCCGCGCCGGGTGACGCGAGCGCGAGCCCGCAGGTCTCGTAGGAAGCGCCCTTGGTGGTGAAGTCCTTGTCCGCGTTCCCGTTGTCACACTTCTTGAATTTGCCGATCACGCTCACTTGCTGCGCCTGGGAGCCGTCGGCGAGTGTGCCGTCGACGCCGCTCAAGGAGCTGTAGGCGAAGCTCGCGCCGCTCTCGTTCGAGATGACCATGCGGATGTAGTACGGCGTCATCCCCTTGGCCTTGTCGCCAAGCTTGAGTAGCGCGAGGTCGGCTTCGGCACCTTTCTCGATGGCCTTGACCGTGATGCCGACCACACCCGTCTCCTTGACCCATTTGAACGGCACGGTGGCCTTCTCGCCAAACTTCAGCTTGCTGCCCTGTTTGGTGAAGTCCCCGCCGGCCGACCCCGTGCTGCTCGGTGCCGCACTGGTCGAAGCCGCGACCTCGGTCGTCGGTGCGCCGACGGAAGAAGGCGCCGCGGAAGGCAGGCCCTTCTTCTGGGCCGAGCAGCTTGCCAGCACCAGAATCGAGGCCGCTACTCCGGTGAACACCAAAACGTGCTTGTGCATCCAACTACTCCTTCATTCTTCGGTTAAGTTCGCAGCTCTGTTAAGGAACAGGCCATCCGCGACGAGTCCCCTCAGTTCGGCTATTGTCCTTTGGCCGCGCGGATTTCAGGGGTCAGCTGCTGGCCGACCTTGTCGGCGAGCAAAGTCATTTCGTACGCGATCAGGCCGATGTCGGTGTCCGGTGACACGAGCACGGCCAGGCATGAGCCATCGGAAATCGTCATCAGCAGCAGGAGTCCGTTGGCCATTTCGACGACGGTCTGCGTGACCGCGCCGCCACCCAGGATCTTCGCGCCGCCCTGCGCCAGTCCGGTCAGTCCGGACGCGACCGCCGAGAGCTGATCGGCCCGGTCCACCGGCAAGCGATCCGAGGCGGCCAGCGGGATTCCGTCCGTGGAGACGACCACTGCGTGTGCCGCGCCCGGGACGCGCCGGACGAACTCCGTCACCAACCAGGCGAAGTCGGGTGACGCCTGCCCTGCCTGTGCTGGCTGCCGTTGCTGCACGGGGTTGTCCCACCTCATGTTCGCTCTTCCCTGTCCGTCGCTCCGTCTGCCTCGCAGACTGGATCGCGACCCCGTTCCTTGAGTGCGTGCCGCCCGCTGGTGTACCCGTGCTGGAACTCGACCATGCGTCCCCGTACGTCGGTCGCCGAGACCGGACGCGACTTCCCCGCCGGCTCGCATCGGCGCTCGATAGTGCCCGGCAGCAGGTTGGTCTGAGGCACTCGCCGCGGCAGGCCGGCCTGAGTTACCGGCGACTCGGAGGCGGAGTCCAGCACTTCGTCCGCGGCGCGCCAGCCTTGATCCGCCGGGCTGCGCCAGCCGTCCTGCGCGTCTCCCGGCTGTTCCGCGGGGTCGAACCAGCGCGACAGCACGGACTGGTAGATCGGCAACCTGCTCGTGTTGACCTCGTCGTCGAGCGCGGTTCCCAGCTCCGGACCGGTGGTTTCGGCCAATGCCACGGGGATGTAGCACAAGTCCTGCTTCGGCAACGCCAGCGGCGCGATCTCGCGGGGCGCGCCGCTTCGCGCCGGTCGACCGGCCGGATCGCCGGGTCCGCTTGAGCGCGCCTGCGGGGTGGTGCGCCCGTTCGGAGCACGCGTCGGGGCGCTGCGGGGATTGGGGATCAGCAGCCTGGCGGGGACCGTGATCCTGACGATCACCCCGCTGTGGTTGTCCTGGTTGTCTCGCAGCCGCACGTCGACGCGGTGCCGTTGCGCCAGCTTGGCGACCACGTAGAGACCCATCCGCCTCGTCATGGAGGCGTCGAGCTCGGGAGGGTCGGCAAGGTTGAGATTGGCGGCCTCGAGCTGCTCCACGGCCATGCCGACCCCGCGGTCGGTGATTTGGATGGCCAGCGAGTCGTGCCGGGTCACCACGGCTCGGATGGTGATGGCCGTTTCGGGATCGGAGAAGAAGGTCGCGTTGTCGAGCAGCTCGGCCAGCAGGTGCATGAGGTCGTGGACCACCCGGCCCTGCACGGAGATATCGGGAACGGCGCCGACCTCGACCCTGGTGTATTGCTCGATCTCCGACACGGCGGCACCAATGACCTCGGCGGCCGACGCGGTCCGCTGCCCGGACTTCGCCAGGACGGCACCGGAGAGCACAAGCAGGCTCTCCCCGTTGCGGCGTAGCCGGGTGGAAAGGTGGTCGAGCTCGAAGAGACGGGCAAGCCGGTCGGGATCCTGCTCGTCGGCCTCGAGCACGTCGATGACCCCGAGCTGCCGTTCCACCAGGCGCTGCGAGCGCCTGGACAGGTTCACGAAGATCCCGCGGACGTTCTCCCGCAGGACAGCCTGCTCGGCGGCGAGCCTGACGGCCTCGCCGTGCACCACGTCGAACGCGCGGGCGACCTGCCCGATCTCCTCGGTGGTGTGCACGGCCACGGGATCGATGGCGGACGCCGCCGCGGCACGGGGATCGGCCTCGCCCATGATCCGCGCGACCGCCTCGGGCAGCTGCCGGTCGGCGACATCGAGGGCGGTGATCCGCAACCTCCGCAACGGACGCAACATCGAGCGGGCGACAAAGGCCATCATCACCAACGCGAGGACCAGCAAACCGAGCATCATCGCGGAGGTGGTGAGCACCGCCCTCCGTTGGGTGACGACCAGGCCGTGGGTGTAGCGCGTGGTCTCGTCGAGCAGCCGGGCTTCCACCTTGCCGATCAGCCCGAGAGTCGCCTTCGAGGAGGACGCCACCGCCGCGGAATCGATCGCCAGCGGCTGGGGGTCCGGCGCGGTGGCCCGCATCAAAGCGAGCTGCTGCAGCTGGAATCGCTGGGAAACCTGCGCCCCGGCGACGGTGTTGGAATAGTCGAGCTGCGCCTCGGGGGTACTCGCGGCGGTGAACCGGTCGATGGTCGCGAGCAGGTCGGACTGCGCGGTGGTGATATTCCTCAGCTCGGCCGGTTCGAACTGATCCTTCACGGCGGCGGCGCGCAGGTACGAGTTCTGCTGCGCGGAATACTCCTTCGCGTCGGAAAGCAGGACGAGCGTGTCGTGCCTGGCTTGCAGGCCCCGGTCGGCAACGTCCGCGCCGAACTTCTCGGCGACGCGCTGCAAGGCGCTGATGACACCGGCATAGGACTCCTGCGCGGCCAGGACGGGGAAGCCCTTGTCGGCATCGGACAGGCGCAACTGAGCCAGCCCGGCAAGCCTGGTCAAGGCCTGGTTATAGGGCCCGGTGGTCGCGCTGTCACCGATTTCGGAAACGAGGGTGACCGTATCCCGGACGTCGTTTTCGGCCGCTTCGGACGCGGTGACGCTCTCGTCGAGCTTCGCCCGATCGCCCGGCCGCCCGGCGGCGATCCACGCGGCCGTTTCCTCCCGCTCCGCCTGCAGACTGCCGACCGTACTGGCGATCTTCCCGGCCAGGCTGAGCCGCTGCTCGGCCCGCTGATAAACGGTGGTGGCCGCGACACCGTCGTGGACCCGCAATCCGGCCAGCACGAGCGCGGCCATGGTCGGCAGGATGAAAGCCGCGGCCAGTTTTCTGCTCAAGCGCCAGTTCGACAGGCCCCGGCGTTGACCCATCGACGACTTCCTTCCGGATCACGGATCGGACGGCCCACCTTTCGCGTCCCACTCGTTTGCCGCCCGACAATAACGATGACCGGACACGGGCGACAGTGGTATTTCCATTCCCCCCACACGCAATCCCTATCGCGAGATCACTTGCCGGTACACCTTGACGACAGCCGGTGACCTGGACCATTCTGCGCGTGAAACGCGAACGCTCTTAAGTGAAAGAAAGGCGATGGGTTTTACTACTAGTACCGGAGGCAACAGGAATGAAGATCAGCCGGGTCCGGGCTTCGGCCCGAACCGCGATCGCCGTCTGCACGACCGTGCTCCTGGCCGCGTCGGGCGCGTGCTCCGGCGAATCCCCAGCGGTACCCGGCAGGGGCGAAGACCAGAACGTGACGCGGAACAGCATGCTGGACAAAGCGCCGATCGCGACCGAGGAGGAATTCGCACAGAGCACGACCGCGCAGGCGATCAAGCAGCGAGGCCAGTTGCTGGTCGGCAGCTCACAGGACACCCCGCTGCTCTCCCAGCAGAACCCCATCACCGGACAGACCGAGGGCTTCGACGCCATCATGGGCAGGCTGCTGGCGAAATACATACTCGGGCGGCCCAATGTCCACATCGTCAACTCCGTGTCGCAGATTCGCGAAGCACTGTTGCAGAACAGCACCGTCGACGTGGTGTTGCAGACGTACTCGGTCACCCCGGCGCGCACCCAGAAGGTCGGTTTCGCGGGCCCGTACTTCATCTCGGGTCCGGCGATACTGGCCAGGAAGGACGACGGCCTGGTCACCAGGGCGGAGGACCTGCGCGACAAGACGGTACTCGCCGTCACCAACTCGACCGGTTCTCAAGTGGTCAGGCAATTCAACCCCAAGGAGGTCATCACCTTCAGCACCAACTCCGAATGCGTCCAGGCGTTGGAGCAGCATCGTGGCGACGTCTACGTCAACGACCTGACCCAGCTCGCCGGTGACGCCCAGCTCAACAACAAGGTCCAGGTCAACAGTGGCACCTTCGGCATGGACCCGTACGGCGTGGGGATCAGGAGGGGCGACGACGCGTTCAGGACGTTCATCAACAACTGGCTGACGAAGATCGAATCCGCGGGCCTGTGGAAGCAGGCTTATCAGGAGTCTCTCGGCACGGTGCTCAAGGGCGAACCACCGGCCCCACCCCAGCCGGGCTCCGTGCCCGGCACTTCGTGATCCGGCAGTGTCCATGAGTGTCTACACAGGTCACTTCGGCGAGCTGGGCCTCGGCTTACTGGTCACCGTCGAACTCACCGGGTCGGCGTTCGTGCTCTCCGTCGTGATCGCCGTGGTCGTGTCCGCCTGCCGGGTGGCGCCGGTGAAACCCTTACGGCTGTTCGGCACCGGGTTCGTGGAGGTGTTCCAGAACATCCCCTTGCTCGTGTGGCTGGCCGTCTTCATGTTCGCGCTGCCGGAAATCGGGCTGGAGTTCGATCTTTTCCCCACCGCGACGATCGCCGTCGCGCTGTACACCTCCGCCTACTACGCGGAGGCCATCCGCTCCGGGATCAACTCCATCGGGCCGGGTCAAACGGAAGCCGCCCGCGCACTC
The DNA here is from genome assembly GCF_035828755.1 of Amycolatopsis sp. H20-H5. NCBI lineage: Bacteria > Bacillati > Actinomycetota > Actinomycetes > Pseudonocardiales > Pseudonocardiaceae > Amycolatopsis > Amycolatopsis sp. H20-H5. The sequence goes on from NZ_JAYMZS010000057.1 coordinate 40,216, forward strand.
GGTCTCGGCTTCCGCCAGCTCTTGCGGCACGTCGTACTGCCGCAGGCACTGCGCGCCATGCTCCAGCCGATCGGCACGATCACCATCGGGCTGCTGATGAACACCGCACTGGTGGCGGGTGTCGGCGTGCTCGACCTGACCGAGGCCGCACACCGCGTCATCCTGGTCGAGGCCGATCCGCTGCCGGTCTTCCTCGGAATCGGTGTCGTCTACGGCTTGCTGGCGTTGACGATCTCCGCGCTGTTCAGCGCGCTGAACCGGAAACTGGCGCCCCCACGATGACCCGGCCCGGCCCGTCCCTGTTCGACGCCCCCGGCCCGCTCGGCCGAAGGCGTATCCGCATCGCGACGGCGGCGGCGACGGTGCTCGGCCTGGCGCTGCTCGGACTCGCGCTCCGCCAGTTCGCCGTCAACGGCCAGCTCGATCGGGACAAATGGGCTCCGTACGGCACCATGGTCATGTGGCGGTACCTGCTCACCGGGCTCCTCAACACCGTGTTCGCGGCCGCGGTGACACTGCTGCTGAGCTGCCTTTTCGGCATCCTCCTCGCCTTGGCGTGCCTCTCGAAGCACGCGGCCGTCCGCGTGCCTGCCCGCTGCTTTCTCGAGGTCTTCCGAGTACTCCCGCCCGTGCTGCTCATCCTTTTCGCGCTGTTCGTCTTGCCGCGCTACGGGCTGGACCTGCCGCTGCTGTGGAAACTCGTCGTCCCGCTCACCGCCAACCGATCCGCCCAGCTGGCAGTGGTCTTCCGCGCCGGAATCGCTGGGCTGGACCCAGGCCAGCGTGAAGCGGCGGCGGCGCTGGGCATGCGCCAAGCCGGGACGATGGTCCACGTCGTGCTGCCCCAGGCGTTGCGGAACGTCCTGCCCTCACTGGTCAGCCAGACCGTCGGCATCGTCAAGGACACGTCTCTCGGCCTGTTCGTGAGCTACCTCGAACTGCTGAAAAGTGCACAGGTGCTGGCCGCGTTCAATCATCTGCTGATTCAGAGCTATCTGGTCGTCGCTCTCGTGTACCTGCTGGTCAACTATTCGTTGTCGAGGCTGGCGCGGTGGCTGGACGCCCGGCGCTCGCCTGGCATTTCCGGTAACAGAGAGAAAAAATACCAGTCGCGGTAGGTCATCCTTGGACTGTTCACTGTGGTCGGCTGGCCATAAATGGATATGCCCGATATGACGTTCTACCCTGACGAGATGGCGACGGAACTACTGGTGCCGCCGCTGAACCTGCCGGGTCTGGCACTCCTGCGTGACGACGTCAGCGGGACTCAGAAGGCATCCGGAAACTGATGTCATGGCGTCCAGTGACTGACGGGGGACTGTCACGCGGTCTGTTCTGGTGAAGGGGACTTTTGCAAGGTTGAGTCGAGGGTAAGTCCCCTTCAGTCGCGACCCCAGGCTTTGCCGTGTGCCCTGATGGGAGCCTTCACGGCGTTTAACGCTGTCATGGTGGCCTTCAGGGGCACGCGTGAAACGGTCGTGGCGGTATGAAACGGGCGAATGGGTAGACTTTCGTCCTTTGTGGAGGGTAGGCGGCTTCGAAGGCCAGGCGCCCGAGGCTTCGAGCGGCGGCTGCTGCGACAGTTCTCAGACACGTTCTCAGACCCGCGTGTCCGAGTGGGCCAGATCGACGGGACTGGTGTCGGACGAACCAGCCAGCGAACGATTCGATCGAGCGCTGGTCGGATCGGTGGCCTGTTCGGCCTACCCGTACGCACCGGACGGGGTGATCGACCTGGTCGCCGACTGGCTGGGTTGGTACTACGTCTTCGACGATGTCTTGGACGACGTCTTGGACGGCACCCCCGAAGGACTCGATGTCGGCTATGTCGCGACGGTCGTCCACGCGTTGTCCTCGGTGTTCGAAAACGTCGCGCACCGGCATCCGACGCCGGTCGTGGAGGCCTGCCGCGTCGCGCTGACCGACCTGTGGCACCGCAGTTCTGTGAGTATAGGTATTTCTAATACCTTGATGAAGTCGCGACACTTGCCGGTGACTCTCTTGAGTCATCGCGAGCGGGCGTGTATCGGCCGCTGCGCAGTGCCCGGAACAGCGCTATCTTGAAGGCGGGATTATCTCGCCACCTATGGTCTGCCGGGGGCGTACTGAGCGGACCGGCCGAGTAGAACGGACCGTCACATGAGTCCTGATTCCCTCTCCCGGCGCAGCGTGTTGCGTTCCGCTGCCGCCGTTGGACTGAGCACGTCTCTGCTCACCGCATGCGTCACGGGGGGCCGCGACAGCGCCGAGACCCCCGCGTCGCGCGGTACGAAAGACGCGAATAATCCTTTCGGCGTCGAAAACGGCCGCCCACTGGAGGTGGTGGCGTTCAAGGGCGGTTACGGCGATGACTACGTGAAGAACGCCGAGAAGCTGTTCAACTCCCGCTACGCGCGGAGTACGATCGACCACAAAGGACTCCAGAAGGTCGGGGACACCCTGCGGCCGCGGTTCGTGGCCAACACGCCGCCCGACGTGGTGGACAACACCGGGGACGGCAGGCTGGACATCTCCACGCTGGTCTCGTCCCGCCAGTTGACCGACCTGGCCGAACTGCTCGACGCGCCCTCCTGGGACGACCCCACCGTGAAGGTGCGGGACACGCTGTTGCCGGGAGTCGTCGACGACGGCTCGTTCGGCGGCACGTGTCTTTGCCTGAACTACGTCTACACCGCCTACGGGTTTTGGTACTCCAAGTCGTTGTTCGACCAACGTGGCTGGGCCTATCCCTCCACTTGGGACGGTATGGTCTCCCTGTCCGAGGAGATCAAGAAGGCAGGCATCTCGCCGTGGACGTACCAGGGCAAGTACCCCGAGTACGTCAGCGAACCCCTGTTGACCATGGCGGGCAAGACTGGTGGCCCGGCTCTGCTCAAGGCGATCGACAACCTGGAACCCAACGCCTGGCGTACTGAAGCGATGACGAACGCTGCCGAGGCGTTCGCCGAGCTTGCGGGCAAGGGCTTCATCATGCCCGGTTCGGAGGCGCTGTCGCACACTGAGGCGCAGGCCGCGTGGTGTCAGGGCAAAGCGGCGTTCATTCCGTGCGGATCCTGGCTGGAGAGCGAACAGAAGGGCATCACCCCGGACGGGTTCGAGATGGCGATGGGAGTGGTCCCGCCCCGCACGTCTTCGGACAAGATCAAGGCAACGGGGCTCGAAGCCTCAAGCAGCGAGTCGTTCATCGTCCCGGCGAAGGGCAAGAACCCGGCAGGCGGTCTGGAACTGCTGAGGATGCTCTTCTCGAAGGGTGTCGCGAAATCGTTCGCCCAGTCGGCGGGCACACTGCCATCGGTGGCCGGATCGGCCGACGGGATCCGGATGTCGTCCGCGCTCGCCTCGGTTACCGCGGCGGTCAAGGCTGCCGGACCCGATTTGGTCGTCTACCGCCACCGCATTTGGTACGCCGCGTTGGCCAAGGCCACGGACGACGCGGTGGGCGAACTGATCAACGGCCGGATCACGGCGAAGGAGTGGGCCGACCGGATCCAGAAGGCCGCTGACGCCATCGCGAAGGACTCCAGCGTCAAGAAGTACACGCGGCAGTGAGCAGGGGACTCCCGGGTCGGGTTCATCGGCTGCGTGGCGGCTCGGCCTTCGTCATCGTCGCCTTGCTGCCCGCTGTGGTCCTGCACGTCGTGTTCGTGTTGTCGCCGTACGCGCAGTCGTTCTACCTTTCCTTGACCGACTGGAACGGGCTCGCCGGGTCGGCGAGTTTCGTCGGCCTGGACAACTTCGCCCAGCTGGGCTCGGACGGCCTGTTTCTCGACGCGGTGCGGAACAACTTGTTCCTGCTGCTGGTGATGCCGGTGATGACCGTCGCGATCGGCCTGATTCTGGCGTCCACGCTCAAGATGGGCTCGAAGTCCCGCCGTGGCGAGCTGTTCGGCTCGCGCCTGTACCGGATCGTGTTCTTCCTCCCGCAGGTGCTTTCGGTGTCTGTCATCGCCGTCCTGTGGGGGTCCGCGTACAGCCCCAACAGTGGCTTGATCAACGGTGTGCTCCGCGGTGTCGGGCTCGACGGCCTGGCCCGCAGCTGGCTCGCCGAGCCGCGGCTCGCGCTCGTCGCCGTGATGGTGGTGATGGTCTGGTCCGGCGCGGGGTTCTACCTGGTGCTGTTCACCGCGGCGCTGGAGGGCATCCCCCGGGAGATCTACGAAGCGGCGCTGATCGACGGTGCCAACGGCTGGGTCACGTTCTGGCGGATCACGCTGCCGTTGCTACGGGAGAACGTCCAGGTGGCGTTCGTCTACCTCGGCATGGCCGCGCTGGACGGGTTCGCACTCGTGCAGATCATGACCGTCGGCCCCGGCGGCCCGGACGGCGCGACCGAGGTGATCGGGCTTTCGCTGTACCGCGCCGCTTTCACCTACGGCAAGTTCGGCTACGCCTCGGCCATGGGCGTCGCACTGTTCTTCGGCTCGCTGGTGTTCGCGGTGTTCGCCCTGGGCGGCGGCCGGCGCACTCAAACGGAGCTCGCGTGAAACGTGTCCCGCTACACCTGGCGATGATGTCCTGGGCGGTGGTCACCGCGCTACCGCTGCTGTGGGTGGTGTTCAGCGCCCTCAAGTCGAACAAGGAGATCCTCACCAGTCCGTGGTCGCTGCCCTCGCGGCCGCACCTGGACAACTTCGGCAGAGCCTGGACCGAAGCGTCGATCGGCCGCTACTTTCTCAACTCGATCGTCGTCGTGGGGGGCGCGCTGATCTTGACCATAACGGTCGGTTCACTGGCCGCGTACGTGCTGGCGCGGTACTCCTTTCGCGGCAATAGGTTCATCTACTATCTCTTCGTCACCTCGATGTTCTTTCCGATGCTCCTCGCCCTCGTGCCGCTGTTCTTCACCGTCCAGCGGTTGGGTCTGCTCAGCACTCACCTGGGACTGATCCTGGTCTACGCGGCCTACGCGACACCGTTCACGATCTTCTTCCTGCACGCTTTCTTCGGGACGCAACCGACTTCGGTGGCCGAGGCGGCGTTCATGGACGGCTGTTCCCACGCTGGCGTCTTCTTCCAGGTGATGCTGCCGATGGCCCGGCCGGGGATCGTCTCGGTGGCGATCTTCAACTTCCTCGGCCTGTGGAACCAGTACCTGCTCCCACTGGTGCTCAATCCCGACCCCGAGAAGTACGTACTTTCCCAGGGCCTGGCGGCACTGTCCACCAGCCAGGGCTACCGCAGCGACTGGAGCGGCCTGTTCGCCGGGCTGACGATCGCCATGCTCCCGGTCCTCGTCGCCTACGTGGCGTTCCAGCGCTACATCCAGGTCGCCACCACCTCCGGTGCCGCCAACGATCCGGGTCTGGCCCGCTAGAAGCCGCGCCGTCATGCAGCTGACCCCGGGAATCCGCACGAGCAAACGACAATAGTCGTGGCAAACCGCGAGCAGGATTCTATCCTGGTATATTAATTACCCCATTCTTGACTCACCGTTTTTCTTGTTCGCGCTTGACCATGCGGTGTCCGCTGGCTATTTTCATTGTTATTACAACGGATTTTGGGGCGAATAAGCGGGGTGGGATTCTTGAACAAATCACGAAGCAGGTCCCTGACTGTCGCGGCTGTGCTGGCGACGGTCGCGGCGGGCGTCATGGTTTCCGCGGGCGTCGCGAGTGCCGATCCTTATGACTGCCCGGACGGCGCCGTTTGTGCTTGGCCGTATGAAGGTTACAACGGGCAGGTCGCGGTGCATTATGGCGCTGTCCGTCCGGGAGAATGCTGGGCGCCGGGCTTCGAGGCACTGTCCGTGCTGAACTTCACCGGCCAGGACCAGCAGACCTGGAGCGACTACTACTGCACCGTCGGCGGCGACCTCCTCCGCGACGGTCAGGGCCATGGCGGGGGTGGCTACGCCTACAGCATCGGGGCGTACCCGTGAACGGCCGTTGACAGCCGCGCTTCGCCTGGAGTCGCGGCAGGGCCGGGCCCGGATCCTCTCCCCCGGGAGGGTCCGGGTCTTCACCTTTCCGGGTCCTCCCGGTCCTGAACGCCGTCATCGCCACTAGGAGCAACCTGGATGACCCGAAAGCCGCGGTCGCGTCCCGGACGCAGTCTCGGGTGGTTCCTCCTTGTCGTCCTGGCGTTCTACGCACTCGTGTTCTTCACCGGTGACCGGACGCCCGCGGCAAAACTGGGGATCGATCTGCGCGGCGGCACCCGGGTCACGTTGACCGCGCGCACCCCGGACGGCGGGCGGCCGTCACGGGCGTCGCTGGACCAGGCGCGCCAGATCATCCAGACGCGGGTGAACGGCATCGGGGTCGGCGGGACACAGGTGATCCTCGACGCGGACAACATCGTGATCACCGTCCCTGGCGAACAGGGTGACCAGGCCAAGAACCTGGGCAAGACGGCGAGGCTCGGCTTCCGCAAGGTCGTGGCCGCGTACGACGCCGCCACCCCGGTGCCGCCGCCCCCGGCCGGTGGAGGTGCGCCCGGCGCGGCACCCGCTCAGCCGCCGGTGACGCCACCGGTGGACGGTTCCCTCGACGCGAAAACCGCCAAGGAGGTGCAGGACGCCAAGGCGGTCCGGCAGAACCCGGTCCTGCTCCCGTCGAACCAAGCCGATCAAGAAGTCCTGCAGCGTGCGCTGAGTTCCCTGAACTGCCGCCCCGGCGCGTACGACCCGCTGGTCGGCAACGACGATCCAGCGCGGCCGTTGGTGACCTGCGACGAGAAGGGAACGGAGAAGTTCCTGCTCGAACCGGAGTTCCTGCGTGGCACGGAGGTCGGCGACGCCACTTCCGGCTACAACTCACAGGCAGGGGGGCAGACGGTCAACCTGTCCTTCACCGCCGCGGGCACCAAGACCTGGGGCGAGTTCACCTCGGCGAATGTCAACCAGCGCGCGGCCTTCGTGCTCGACACCAGGGTCGTGTCGGCCCCCGGCATCACCAGCGCGATCCTGGATGGGAAGACCGAGATCAGGGGCAAGTTCACCCCGGCGGAGGCGAAGAGCCTCGCCGACATCCTGAAGTACGGTTCGCTGCCGCTGTCGTTCACGTCGTCCGATGCCACCACGGTTTCCGCGACGCTGGGCCTCGCTTCACTTCAGGCGGGCTTGACGGCGGGCGGAATCGGGCTCTTGGTGGTCTTCGTCTACTGCCTGTTCTACTACCGGCTGCTCGGCGTCCTGACGATCCTGTCTCTCGCCCTGTCGGGCACGCTGATCTACGCGGTGCTTGTGCTGCTCGGCCGGTGGATCGGTTACACGCTCGACCTCGCGGGGATCGCCGGCCTGATCATCGCGATCGGCATCACGGCGGATTCGTTCGTGATCTTCTTCGAGCGGCTGAAGGACGAGATCCGTGTCGGCCGGACGCTCCGGTCGGCCGTGTCTCGCGGCTGGGTCCGGGCCAGGCGGACGATCCTGGCGTCGGACGCGGTCAGCTTCCTGGCCGCCGCGATCCTTTATGTGTTGGCGATCGGTGACGTGCAGGGTTTCGCTTTCACCCTCGGGATGTCGACGGTGCTCGATCTGGTCGTGGTCTGTCTGGTGACGCATCCGGTCGTCGCCCTGGTCTCCGACGCCGGTTCGACGTTCCTGTCCGCCCCCCGGAACCTCGGGCTGGGTGCTGTCCAGAGGCTCGGTTCCCACACAGCCTTTCGAAGTCCCTGAGCCGAAAAACGGTGGCCACGAAAGACAGGGCCGTCATTTACCGGGAGAGGAATTACGACATGAACCGCAATCCTATCGGTCGCCTCGCCTTCAGCGTCACGGCTGCGCTTTTGTTACCTGCCAAGGCACTGGTCACCCTGGCCACCGGCGCCGCACCCAATGCCGTACACCTGCGCTACGACGCCCACAGCGCGCCCGACTTCCAGGCCGAAGCAGATCCCGGCCGCAGCGAATTGGGACGCGTCCGTGCGCAACGTGCGACTGCGACCAGGTGGCCGGGGCACCATCAGGATCCACGAAGTGTCCGGCGGTGGTTCCGGCACCGACACGAACGGCCACGGCGACGGTGACATTTCCTGCGATGATGGTCGCACTTGCCGCTGCCGTGGTTTCCTTGGTGACGCCAAGCGTGGCGTCTGCCGCGCCAAAAGCTGGCGACCAGGCGTCTATGGCTATTCATGATGCATCGTGGCGGCCTGGAGGGTTTTCTCTCAGTTCTCGCAGCGCCTACGTGGTCTATCAAAATGATGGCAACCTGGTCATTTATACCAACGGCCGCCCGGTGTGGGCGACCAACACAAGCGGCTACGCTCCGGGGCAACTGGTAATGCAGGATGACAGCAACTTCGTCCTCTACGACATAAACGGCACACCTCGGTGGTCGAGCGGAACCCAATTCGCGTGCTGACGCCAACGACAAGCCCGATTTCGTTACGACCCGGCCGGTGAGCCGAGCAACGACAGCGCCGCGTGGTGATAGGCCGCCTGGACCGCGGGTAAGGCCTCCAGGTGGGCACGCTCGTCGGGCCCGTGAAGGCCCTGATAGGGCAAGCCGAAGCCGGCGGTCGACGGAATTCCCAGCCCTGCCAGGAAGTTACCGATGTTGGACGGGCCGGCGACCTTGTGGCGGGCGTTGATCCCCGCTGCCATGGCTCCCGCGAGCAGCGCGGCGGCCGGTTGATCATCACCGCCCAGCTGGTACGGCGGCCACGAGGTGATCGTCTCGATCGTGGTGGCGCGAGAAGCGGGATACGTCGCGTCCAGCGCGTCGGTGAGGCGGATGTCGATTCCGACGAGGCAATGGTCCGGGACGGTCGAGAAGCTCTCGCCGCCGCGGATCTCGGTGACCGTCAGCTTCGGCGGCAGGGGGAACCCGTTCGGCACGCACCGGGGGAGCGCGGTCGCTTCGAGTGCGTTGACGAGGTGAGCCCCCCGTACGACGGCGTTGCTGGGCGTGGGCTTTGACGTACCAGAGTGACCGGCCTCGCCGAAGACGTGCACGCGAACACGGAACACGCCCCGGCCCCCGACGACGATCTCGTCGAGGCCGGGGTAGCCGATCAGCACACCGGAGACCGGGCGAGAATCGGCGACGAACGCCTGGGCCCCGCCGAAGGTGCCGGTGTGCTCATCGACGTCGAGCAAGACCGTCAACGTTCCTTGGAGGGCTTCGGCGCACGGAACGATGGCGCGCGCGAGATGGCAGAACATCGCGGCAGCCGTTTTGGAATCGGCCGCGCCCCGCCCGCGGATCCAGCCGTCAACCACGTCACCGGCCGTCGGCGGGAACGACCAAGCGTTCAGATCGCCGAACGGAGCGGTGTCGAGGCAGGCGTCCAGCACCCAAGCGGGCCCCTCGTTCCCGCCGACGATCTCGCACGCGAGTCCCACCGGGATTCCGCCGGGACCGGCCAAGCGCCGACAAGGCAGGCCTTGGCCGACCAACCATTTCTCAGCGACCGCCACTATTGGCTCGTGGTCGTCGACACCGCCACGCGACGGCTCGCGGATCAACGCGCAAGCCAGTTCCGTGACTGACTCGGCATCGCCTCGGGCCTGCTCCACCAGCTGGTCTGTCACCAGCCCGCCCTCCACTCTTTGCGGTGCACCTCGCCCTCGATTGTGGCAGCACCTCGTCACCGTGGCAACGCAGGGCGACGCTCGGGCTCCCGAGAGACCACAAAGGACAATCAGAAGCGGACGGAACCCGTTTCCTGACCACTGGGGTTCGGCTAGCAGGACGACTCCGTCGGTGACGAGCTGGTCCATGAAGGCCGCGTGCTCGCGCCAACCGGCTTGCTCGCGGATGCCGCGCGAATCGTCCCAGCCAGGACCATGCGCCAGCATGAGCGCGAAGTTCGCCATTGTCATTCGCCGCGCTCGACCGGGGTGGTCGCCTCGGCGGGCCAACGCGACCAGAGTCCGGCAGTGTCTTCGAACGCGTCTGAGAACTGTCGCAGCAGCCGCCGCTCGAAGCCTCGGGCGCCTGTCCTTCGAAGCCGCTTACCCTCCACAAAGGACGAAAAGTCTACCCATTCGCCCGTTTCATACCGCCACGACCGTTTCGTGCGTGCCCCTGAAGGCCACCATGACAGCGTTAAACGCCGTGAAGGCTCCCATCAGGGCACACGGCAAAGCCTGGGGTCGCGACTGAAGGGGACCTTCCCTCGACTCAACCTTGCAAAAGTCCCCTTCACCAGAACAGACCGCGTGAAAGTCCCCGTCAGTCAACGCGGCCCTAGGCACCAAACTGGACGACATGACATCAGTTTCCAGACGCCCTCTTCGACAACGACGGCGTCATAGTCGTCGAGCATTTGCTCGGCCTGTGCTTGCGGGTCGTTCAACCAATCCGGCCCTTCATAGAAGGCTGCTTTGAGCGTGGTCCGGCTCGCCTCGTCCGGGAAGCCGCGCAGCCACACGAAGGTGCCGTCGTCCTGGTGGGGAAACGGCCCGAGGATCTTTATGCCGAGCCGTCGCTGGATGGGGAACGCGCGGGTGCACAGCAACTCCAGTAGCGGCGCACGCATCGACGGCTTGGCACGACAAGCACGGATCTCCACAACAGCTCCCACTTTGATACCATGAATGATCACGCGGGCGAGTACAAGTACGCACTTCGCGGTGCGTGCCGGAAAGGCATGAGCGATAGTGCTGTATTCGCTCGCGCAGCAACCACGCCGATTCAATGAACTGCAGCGGTTGGCACAGCCAACTCGGCGTGCGGCGATTCGGCGAAGATCAAATCCAGGAGTTGATTGTCGCCATCAGTCCGGCTCGACAGTGATGTGGGTTTCTTTCCCGGCCAAGCCGACCACACCGTCCGCCTCTACAACGACGGGTCGTTCGGCCGCCCGGGCAGGGTAGCGTCGATCACGTGAGTCGCCGATGCGGCGTTCCGAGCGAGGGTGGGAGCTGAGGGCGTGACCAGGGTTGTTCTCATCAGCGGAGGGCTCTGGGAAGACGTTGGAACCGAGCAATTCTGGCGGCGGCCCGGAATCGTTGCCGGGCTGCTGGCAGCTGGCTTTGAGGTTGTGACGCCGCCTCGTCCGGACCGCCCACTCAGCTGGTCACAGGAAGTCGAGTACGTCGGAAGGGCGCTGACCGCGGATCCTGTGACCATCATCGCGGGATCGAACGGGTGCTCCGTGGCGGCCGGGCTGGCCTCGGCCTACCCTGATCGTGTCGCGAAACTCCTGCTGGCGTGGCCCGCGACCGCTGGGGACCCAGGTGTCGACGAGCGAGCCCGTAGTCGGCTGCTCCGACAGGAGGCGAGCCCGGATGTCGTCTGCGCGCTGCTCGCTGGCGACACGCTCCGGGGCCACACAGACCGTCAGTTGTCCACGTTGCGGATGGAAGTCGGCGTCCTTCCCTCTATACCCGACAATCCCGCCCACCAAAGGCGAACAGTCGACGCGCTTCTCAGGGTGCTACCTCGAGTCCAGGAATTGCCGGGCTGCCCCGAATCGCCGAGGCCGCAGTTCGCGGTCCACCTGCGGTCGTTCCTAGGCACCGTGGTGAATTTCGTGCTCGGTGGAAGTTGATCTGGGGATCTATTGAAGGGTTCACGCGGGGAACAGCTGAGCGCCGGGTGTCTGTTCGTCTCTGACGAGGTCAGGGCGCGCGCCGCCCACGGTGGCCGAGAGGCTGACCGGTTGGCCGGTGGGGTCACCGACACGCAGCTGGTCGAGCAGCACGCACCGTCGGGCAGGCGCCCCCGACCTGTCGACGGTGCGAGTCTCGCCGCGCGGCACTGCCGTCAGCCGGTGGGTGCCGGTCAAGGCCTGACGGGCTGCCATCGCCACTGGCGGCCCGGCCCGCATGAGGGACTTCATTTCGTGAGCAACGCGCTCTACGTTGCCATCGTCGTCAACGATGCGTGGGCGTAGGCATCCGCGCCAGGGTCGTAGCGTGGTCATCGCCGGGGCAACGTTTCCGCTGGCCGACTGGCTCCTCCGATTCGACAAGCTGGATGGGCAGGTCTTCCACTAGTTCCTAGCGTTACATTCCTTCGAACGAATTCCTGAGTGAATCGACTGTGTGTGCGGATGCTCACAGTGATGGAATCTGCCCGAAGTTGTCGACTGTGGCGACACCTTTGTGTGGTCTTCGCCCTCTTGCCCGCATGTCATGTTCCATGACAGTGAGTTTCCGTGCAGAACCAGAAGTCTTTTCCAGTATGTGTTGGGGCGCTTGGTCGCGTAAGCTATCGGATTTGCCTTGCGGTCGCTGAACCGGGTGAAGTTCCGTTGAAAGCGGAACCGGGAACGTAAGGTTATTGTCCTGAGTGACCATTAGCTGACCTGGTCGTTAATCTGAACCCGGTCTTGGTGTGGTGGTCAGTGACAGAAACGGAGAGAACGGGACATGATGCTGACCCAACGGGGAAAACGTGCTCGGACGGTGGCGGTGGTGCCGGCGATGTGTGTGGCGATGTTCTTCCCGTTGAGTTCGGCGCAGGCGGCCGCCCTGCCCCCGGGGTGCGTCGGCGCGGTGACATCGGGCAACGACACCGTTACCTGCACTGCCAACCTCGCTGCGGGCGCGGTGATCGACACCGGGGCCGGTGATGACACGATCGTGATCAAGGCTGACGTCCTGGAAGGCGCGGTGGTGCGCGGTGGCGCGGGCAACGACAAGATCTCCGCGTACAACGTCGGCCGGTTCGTCTGCCCTGAGGGAAAGCTGACGCCGGACGACTTCGGGGCGAACGACGTCAACGGCGGCACGCTCGACGGCGGCGCCGGCGACGACGAGATCACCGTCGGCGGACAGGCCCGATCCAAGGCGTGTGACAAGGCCATTGCGGCGGCCACGCCGAACGGCAACGTCGGGCGGCACGGCGCGGTCCTCGGCGGCGACGGCAAAGACACCATCAAGGTCGGCAGCGTCGGCTACGTCTACCAGCCCGACCCCGACAAGAAGAACAACGCCTCCATCGCCCACGGCGGCAGGGTCGCCGGCGACGCCGGTGACGACAGCATCACCATCGGCCTGGCCAGCCTCGGCGAGCGGCCACCGAGCTCCGAATACCCCAACGAGCCGGACGCAGTCTTCGGCGGCGCGGGCAACGACACGATCACCTTGACCAAGATCATGGGTGCCGCGGACATCTACGGCGACGCCTATGCGCCGATCACCGGCGCAGGCAACGACAGGATCTCCGTGGACACCATGGTCAGCGGCTGGGTGCACGGAGGCCCCGGCGACGACGTCATCACCGGCGGCGCGCTTGGCGGCGCGTCCGCCTGGCTCTGGGGCGACGCGGGCAATGACACTATCGAGGCCGTAGACCTCGGCCTGGGGAGCAGCCTCTTCGGAGGCGACGGCAATGACCTGCTTTCGGCCAAGACTGTCAACAAGGACGGCAAGTCCATCTACGGTAACGTCATCGGAGGCAATGGTGACGACAAGATCGACGTCGGGCTCCTCGCTGGCTCCACGTCGTTCATTCGCGGCGACGGTCTGGCCGGTGACACCGATCCCAACCACGGCACCGGCAAGGACACCATCACTGTTGATACCAACAACGGCGAGATCTACGGCGGTAACGCCGACGATGTCATCAAAGTAAAACTCAACAACAAACTCGTCGACGGCGGCGCGGGCACCGACACATGCACCGTCGAGAAGCAAGGGACGAAATCGGCCAGCAAAAGCTGCGAAAAGAAATGGGTGTAGTTCGGCTGGAGTGAGGTGGACTGGTCTGTGACCTGCGGGTTTTCCGGCCCTGATCATGAGGAAGGGCTCCTTCCCGCTACGTTCTTAGGTGCTTACGCCAAGTACGTGGTCAAAGA